>JAISOO010000067.1 GCA_031275595.1 Spirochaetaceae bacterium
CCGGGGAGAACACAGGCGGAAAGCAGTAACGCCCCGCACGACACCGCCGCGAGGGACAAAAAGAGGAAAAATAGGGAATGAAAGCTTAGAACGTTACGGTCATTCCTCGCGCCCCGACATGGGGGGGGGTAAAAGACAAATTTTCTGCGTTGTTACAAGAAAATGAGCAGAATTGAGACGTTTAAAACCCATCATGCCGCATCTCCTTTCGCGTAAAAAATACGCCAATAATGTAAACTTTACTCCATCCCCCCCAAAAATGCAAGGGCAAATTCAAAAAAAGTAAAAAAAGAGGCTTTCCCAAAACTTCAGTTTCTGGGAAAGCAGCCTGAGATTTATGGGAAAAAGCGGGCTTTAGACCGCTTTTTCAAGAGCATTTCCTAAAACCAGCCGGGGTTTGGAAAATGCGCTACCGTTTACTTGCAAAAATTATCCCGCTATTGTATATTTATGCAGGGATGGGGATAATTATTCGTAATTGAGCCGGATTTTAGCGCCCGGTTCGTTTTGGAACCAGTTTAATTACCCCCGGGGTAATATGGAGTAATTGTGAAGGAACGCTTGGCTCGTTTAAAAACGGTCCGTAAACTGATCAAGACCTATCGAATTGAGTCTCAAGAAACCCTTTTGGGGCATTTGCAAAAAGAAGGATTTATTGTTACCCAGGCAACCCTTTCCCGGGATCTAAAGCTCCTCAAGGTAGGTAAGATCTCCGATGGCCATAACGGGTATGTGTACTCCCTGCCTGGAGAGGATGAGCGGCAAGAGACCGAACGGACCTACATCCATGATTTTCTTCGGGGGTATGTTTCTATTGAATGGTCCGGAAATATGGTGGTGATCAAAACCTATTCGGGTCATTCCGATTCGGTTGCTCTGGCGGTGGATAACTTAAGCCTGGACGATGTACTGGGAACCATCGCGGGAAGGGACAACACGGTTTTTGTATGCCTCCGGGAAGGTATAACCGGAGAGGATTTTATACGCCGGATGAAAGAGAGTATTCCTGAGCTGGAAGATTAACGGAGAAAAGGGATTATGAACTATAACAATTTTGATAAGCTCGCTGCTTATAAGCGGCTTTTGGATCTTGCGCCCCGGGGAAAGGGCTTTGATTTCGCTTCCCAACTTACCGCGGAACGGGTAAGGAAGGCGGTGGTCCCCCTGGCTGCGGGACTTACCTATTCCTGGGCCGCAAAAGCGGTGGACGCTCCCGTGCTAGAGGCCCTCCAAGCTCTGGCGGATGAGCAGGAGCTTATGGAAAAGTACCAGGCGGTGATTGACGGGGAAACGGTGAATACCGGGGAAAACCGGAAGGTCCTCCACCACCTGCTTCGGGGGCAATTGGGAAGACCGGTTTTACATGAAGGGAAGAACCTGGGGGAATTTTACGCCCTTGAGCTTGAGCGGTTTTCCTCTTTTGCCGCCGCGGTCCATGCCGGTACAATCCGGGGCTCAACGGGAAAGGCCTTTACCACGGCGGTACAGATCGGTATAGGCGGGTCGGATCTGGGTCCCCGGGCCCTGTATCTTGCCCTGGAAAATTGGGCCGCCGCAGAGGGGAAAGGACATTTGCAGGCGAAATTTATTTCCAATGTGGATCCCGATGACGCTTCCCAGGCAGCCGCCTCTTGTACCCTGGAAGAGACCATCTTTGTTCTGGTTTCTAAAAGCGGTACCACCCAGGAAACCCTGGCAAACGAACTTTTCGTCAAGGATAAACTCATCACTGTAGGGCTGGATCCTAGTAAACATATAGTAGCGGTGACCAGTGAATCCAGTCCCCTGGCCCATAACCCCGCATACCTGGATTCATTTTACATTGATGATTTTATTGGCGGCCGGTATTCTTCTACCTCCGCGGTAGGGGGGGTAATCCTTTCCTTGGCCTTTGGACCGGAAGTGTTTAAGCAACTCCTGGCCGGCGCCCATGAGGCGGATAAAAACGCCCTGGAACCGAAGGTCCTCGCCAACGCCGCCCTGTTGGATGCCCTTATCGGCGTGTGGGAACGGAATTTTCTGGGGTACCCCTATACGGCTATCCTTCCCTACAGTCAGGCCCTTTCCCGGTTCCCCGCCCATCTCCAGCAGCTTGATATGGAGTCCAACGGCAAGAGGGTCAACCGGGAGGGCCTTCCTGTGTCCTATTCCACCGGACCCGTGGTTTTTGGAGAACCCGGTACCAATGGCCAGCATTCTTTCTATCAGCTCCTTCATCAGGGGACGGATATCGTGCCGCTGCAGTTTGTGGGTTTTACCGAAAGTCAGCGGAGGGATGATGTGAAAGTGGATGGATCCGTGAGTCAGACTAAACTTAAGGCGAACCTGGCGGCTCAGATAGTTGCCTTTGCCAAGGGCAAGACCGACCCGAACCGGAACAAGGAATTCCTTGGGGGCCGTCCCTCCAGTCTCATCTACGGCAAACGCCTTACCCCGCAAGCCTTGGGGGCCCTCCTCGCCCATTTTGAAAACAAGGTCATGTTCCAGGGTTTTGTCTGGAATATCAACAGTTTTGATCAGGAGGGGGTACAGTTGGGAAAGGTCCTCACCAAAAAGGTCTTGGCGGCGAAGGCCGGTGGTAATTCCGGGGATTCCACCCTGGATGCCTATAGCGAGATTTTAGGGATATAAATGAGCATTTCCCAAAACCCGGTTGGTTTTAGGAAATGCTCTTGAAAAAGCGGTCTAAAGCCCACTTTTTCCCATAAACCTAAGGTTGCTTTCCCAAAAACTGACGTTTTGGGAAAGCCTCAAATTAAAGGAAGGGGAATATATGAACCAGAAAGGGGTGATTTCTGGGGGTAAGGGCTGGATAGAAAGGGATATTCGGGAATTTCCCGGTTCTCCTGCGGCCCGGATTGGGGATGAATGGATGCTTATCGCCGCAGGAAATCTCAAGGAGGGGAAGGATAATTGGAATACCATGACCGCTTCTTGGGGAGGGCTTGGGGTGCTTTGGGGCCGGAATGTGGCTTTTATGTTTATCCGGCCAATACGGTATACCTTTGGTTTCGTCAATGCCGCTTCCCTCTTTAGTCTTTGTTTTTTTAACCCAACCTACCGAAAAACCCTGGAGTTCTGCGGATCTCGTACGGGCCGGGATACGGATAAGGCCGCCGAAACCTGCCTGACTCCCCTGGTATTCGAAGAAGGTAATGCCGCCGGCGGTATCGGCTTTAAGGAAGCGTCGGAAGTTATGGTTTGCCGTAAACTGTATACCCACGATTTTGATCCCGCCGGTTTTTTGGCTCCATTCATCGAAACAAACTATCCGGGGAAGGATTACCACCGGATGTTTATCGGGGAGGTTTTGGCTTTACAGGTAAATCAGGGAACATGACCCCGCCGATTTTCATTTTTTGCTCAAGGCGCAGGCAAAACGTACCACCCGGGAAAAATGTTCCGGGGTAAGCCGGGGATAACTATCCGCGGGGCTGTTGAGGCAGCGCCAGGTTTCGGGAATTAAATGCCGGTCATAGTTTTTCTGTATCTCCCGGTTTACCAGAGCCTGGTCAAGGCCGGGTTTGTTCCGTAGGAGGGAAATAAAGGGGCCCGCTTCCTTACCGGGGAGCACCGTGATGGTCTGGGCGGGAATGCCCGCCCGTAGAAAGCCCGCATCGTCGGAAAAGGGGGTTGGCAAGAGCAGTACCTTATCCATTTGAAGTTCCCTGGTTGTTTCCAAGGCTAAGTTTCTCAGCTGCTGTACCGCCTGCCTTGTTTTAATTATCCCCATCCCTTTTTCGTTTTTCATCAGATGATCGGCGGTGGTGGAAATAATGAGGGTGTCCCCGGTACCGCAGGCATCGAATATGAAAAATCGCCCCCCTCCAAGGCCGGCTTGCCGTAACCCCATGGCAAGGGTATAGGCCCCCTGACGTTTGATCCCTTCGTCTTGGGTTAATTCTTCTTTGTCCGTAAAGATAATAATCCAGTTCTTATCCTTTTTTTGCCTTAGTTTCATGGCAGTTTCTATAAGGAGAAATACCGCGGCGCTGTTATCGTTTGCGCCGGGGCTGTCCGTTGCCCGGTCATAATGGGCGACCAGCACGATGGGGACAGGGCTCGCTTGGAAAACCGGACTATTCTGGCCTTTCGGCGAGACCTGTCCCTCTTGAGCCGGAAAAACCATAAAATGCCGGTTCCCTGCAATAGCAAGGGTTGACCGCCGTAGGCTTAATTTATCCAGCAGGGCGCTCAAAAAGGCAAACCTATCCGTTTCCGGGGCAATAAAATCTTTAAAGTAGCGGTAGGGAACTTCGGACAGGGGAGGCTTCATCATTGGGGCCACGAGAGCCGTACCGCATCAAAGGACCGGGAAGGGCTGTTTAATTCATTTTGAGCCGCTATGATACAGAGTTCCTGGCTGTGGGCTTTAAAGGCGGCTTCCATAATTCCGTAAACTGACGCCGCGGCGCGGTTTTCCGCATATCCATAACATACAGGGGACTGTATTGATAAAATCGCCACCGGTTACCTTCCTTGTTGTATTTTAAAACCACCCGCAGGTATAAAGATCCGCCCTTATGACGGCCGCCGGTATATCAACTTGTGGAACAGGGCGGTAATAAACTGCAGGAATTTTCCCCTGTCTTTTCCGTATGTTTGAGAGAAATCCCTGGCCGCATCGGGAATGGAATAATGGACACCGTATTTTTTTTTCAAAAAATCCCAATGTTTAACGATCCAGACATAAAGATCCCCCGGGGTTCTGCCGGGAAAATTAAGATAAAGCCGCTCATCCTTGATGATTTTGATAATAGGCTCGTATACATGGTGATACCAGGATATCAGGGCATCGGAAAAGGGGATTTCCTTGGGAATACCCTGGTTAAGATAATATTTATGGACTAAAATATGGTTGTATATCACATCGTAACGTCCGGGCATACTGAAATCCAAATCATAACAATTGGTATATTTTCCAAAATCGGTTTTTTCATAAAAAGCTTTTTTTTCTATGCCGATGATCAGTTCCCGGAGATCATCGGTGGTCATGGATGGATCAATGGTTATTTCACTGGAAAGGCTGATTACTTCCGCGTCGATCATCTCTATTCCCTGACTTTTGGCTACCGAAACCCGGTGATTTCCGTCCCGGACAAAATAGACCCCCCCGATTTCATAAAGCTGAATGGGGGGCAAGATAATGCTTCTGATATGGGCTTCATCAACCCGAATCCAACGGGACTTGAGGTGATCCGATTTTGGCAGAAAATATTTGTTGAAGTCCCGGTACCGGCCTTCGCTGCCCACGATAAGATTAAGGGGGACCGTCTGCATCCCCTTGTAGGTCTGGTTTTGGGGTTTGAGAATTTCCTTCACATCATTAAAAGAAAGGAGTTTATCCTTATCGGTGTTCATAAAATGCTGAATCCGGGAAAGAATGGCCCGTCCCCGGGCCTTTGAAAAATCTTCCGTAGCTTGTATGGTAAACATATTTTTCATATCATTTTTCCTCAGTTTCAATTATGTAATGACTAAAGGCATTTACTACCAGGGTTTCTTTATACCGGGTGGTTCTAAGATCCGATAAATCATAGAGGTGGATATGACCATGGATGAGATATTTAGGTTTAAAGACCCGCATGAACCATAAAAAAGCTTTGAAACCCCGATGACAAGGGTCCTCTTTGTCGTGGATGCCCAGGGGAGCGGCATGAGTCAGGAGTATATCCAGAAATCTTCCCCGAAAGATCCGGTTGATGATCAGGGTAGGAATGAGCTTTATTATTTCGAAATTCATCTGGAATTCAGTATACTGATTTTCCCCCCGATTATACCGCCTGGAGCCCCCCAGTCCGGCTATAATAAGTCCTTCCTCAATTCTTACTTTGGAGCCGATATGAACGGCCCCCGAACCGTAACCCGTGTCCTCACTTATCCAATTACGGGAAACGATCATGCCGGATGTTTTATACCGGTACAATTCGGAAAGATTATGATTTCCAAACACAAAAAACAGGGACTTATTGAGGCTTGAAACGATAAATTCCAGATATTCCATGGGAAGATCCCCGGCACTCAGGACTACATCAATATCCTTAAAACGTTCTCTAATCGAATTTGAATACACCAGGGGATCGATATGATCGGATATACATAATACTTTCATAATCTTTAAGGCCTTTTCAAAATATCAGATTTTAAACCAACCTTAGAGTTAAAAGGAAAAGCAAGCCTCAGCTCGCTTTTTTCAAAGCCTTTTTTCAAGCCAACCGAGGTTTGGCAAAGGCTCCCTCGTCTAAAAATCCCCAATTTTATGGAAAAAGGCCATATTTTTTCTTTAAATTTATAAAAAAAAGGAAATGATTGTCCTAAATTCTGCCGAAAATTTACCAGCAAACTCCGATAATCCCGTAACAAGGGGGGATTTATCGATTTTGCTTTTTTGAGAACCGTTTGTATCATGGCCATGACTTTTTTCGCTTCTTTATGGTATCTTTATTATTATGAAGATTAATTGTTTTAATCCTTCATGTCAAACCTTTGAGGGCAGAGTAAAAACAGCATGACGGAAACAAGGATGAAGAAAAAGATCGGCCTTGCCGTGATTTTATGGGTGTTATTTTTATCCCGGGGATTTGCCCAAGATGCCTTTGTCCAGGGGGAAGAATATTTTCTCCTGAACAAGCCGCAGGAAGCCCTCCCTTTGCTGGAAATTTCCCTGGCGGAGGATCCGGCAAACATCCGGGCCGGTCTTTATCTGGGTATAAGTTACCAGCAGCTTAACCGTTTGGATGACGCTATTGCGGTGTTTCGAAAAATACTTCCCCGGGGCGGGGATGAAACCGCCCGTATTGCTTTTAACCTGGGGAATCTCTATTATAGTAAAGGTAACATGGATTATGCGGGACAGTACTATACCCAAGCCATTGAGGCGGATCCGGCATATGCTTCGGCCTATTTGAACCGGGCGAATGCCCTGGTACAGGCAGGCTCTCTTAAGGATGCTATCTCCGATTATGAGCTTTACTTGTCGCTGGAGCCCCGGTCGTCGAAACGGCCCCGTATTGAGCAGCTTGTAGCCTCCATCAAAGAAGAATTTGCCGCCGAAGAACGGCGCCGGATCGAGGCTGAAGCCGCGGCCCGGGCTGAAGCTGAGCGGAAACAGCGGCTTCTGGATGAAATATCCGCTTCCCTTCAAGCCGCGACAGAAGAAAGCACCGGTCTTTCCGCCGGTACTGAGGAAGTCCTTGGGTATGATGACACATTTGAGCTGGAATAGGGATGGTGATGAATAAAAGAGTCGTAATTATTGGTGGAATAACCCTGGGGGCTATGGTTATATTACTTGTCATCGGGGCGATTTTTTTCTTCACCAAAGATCCGGGGCAGGCCAAAGGGGAAGAGGGCGAAGAAAAAAACATCACCCTTGACGAAGCGCATCATACCGGCCCTGATACTTCCCGTAACAACATCATCAGACTCGCCCGGGAATATATGGAACAGGAGGCTTATCAGCGGGCCCTGGACCTTTTGGACCGCCTCCTGATTGAGGATGTTTTCGACGAGGAAGCCCGTGGCATGCGGGATGCGATTCTGGCCGCCCAGCGGGAAGCCCTGACCCGGGACTTTACGGTCAGCCAAAGACCGTCCCTGGAAGAGATTGCCGCCCTGGAACGGCTGGAGGCGGAACGCCGCCGAAACGCCGAGGAGGAACAGGCCCGGGAAGAAGCCGCCTCCGCCGCCCGGCTGGCGGCGGAGGCGGAACGGCGGGCCAATGAGGAGGCGGAAGCAGCCCGCCGTAAGGCGGAGGAGGAAGAACTTGCCCGGCAGTCCCGGGAATTACAATCCCGGATGCGTCTGGTAAATGACTATATCGCTCAGGGAAAGGCTGCGGTCACGGGAAATGATTTCAACAGCGCTGTAAAGGCTTTTGATACCGCCCTGGCCAATATACCGCCGGGACAGTCCCGTTTTGAAGCGCAAAAGCTCGCAGAGGTAGCGGATGCCTACTATGACGGATATTCCCGGAATAGAAACAGTTCTGAGGGGCAGGAAGCGCTTCGAGCCGCCCAATCCAATGCCCGGGAGGCCATTGGGAAGGACCCCTCCCAGGCCATGCCCCACCATACCCTGGGAAAGATTTACCGGGACCTCAGCCAGTGGGATAACGCCGCGGAAGAATTTCGGGAAGCGGTCCGGTTGGAACCCAATAATTTTGTGTACTCCTATGAATTGGGACGGGCCTATTTCAGTTCCCGCAAAATTGCTGAGGCCCGGCAGGCCTTTGAAGCGGTTACCCGCCTTAATACCCGGTTTGAACCCGCTTGGTATAACCTGGGAATTGTCCTTTATGAACTGCGGCAGCGGGATGATGCCTTAGCCGCTTTCCGCCAGGCTGCGGCCATCCGCCCCGATTATACCGCAGCTTACCGGGGGATAGGCCGGATTCTTTCCGCCAAGGGAGACACCCGGGGGGCGATTGATGCATTCAATCAGGTTCTGCGTTACGAGCCCCAGGATCTTGCCGCCCTGCGGGAACTGGGGGTCGTCCAAAGTGCCGCCGGGGATTATGCTGCCGCAGAGGTTTCCTTTGGTAAAGCCCTGGAATTGGCTCCCGATGACGACCGGACCAATTACAATATGGCGGTGGTTAAGCTTGCCCTTAACAAAAGCGCCGAAGCGGTTGAGTTCGCAAAAAAAGCCGTGCATGGAACCCCGAATAACAAAGAATATAATTATACCCTGGGACTTGCCCATGAGGCGGCGGGGAATTCCGCCGATATGGTTATGTCCTATACCAAAGCCGCTTCTTTGGATCCCCGGTATCTCTTGCCCCGGATAAACTTGGGAAAATTTTATACCGTCCAAGGTTTTCCGGATCAGGCTTTGGAGGTTCTCGGTGAAGCCTATCGGGTGGAATCGAATAATTTTGAAGTTAATAACAACATGGGGCAGGCTTACGCCAAGCAGGAAAAATGGGCCCAAAGTGTGGAGCATTACGAGCGGGCTTTAACCATTCAGCCTAATAATACTACGGTACGGGAAAATTTAGCCTTGGCCTATATAGGAGCCGGGGATCTAACCAAAGCCCGGGATATTTACCGGGATTTGGTTAGGCTGGCTCCCAATAACTGGGATGCTATTCTTGCGTTGGGGAACACCTATATCAGTCTTGGAGACGCCGATTCGGCTAAGCGGTATATTCAGGACCTTCTGGCCCGTAACCCTGATTATTCCCGGAGAGCTGAAGCGGAAAGGATATTGTTAGAGTTATGAATTGGTCAAGGGCCGTACAAAATTCCGTATTTATTGCAATTCTCATTATACTGTTGGTGATAGTGTTCCGTCTTTTTGCCCCCTTTTTTACCGTTCTTCTATGGTCCACGTTACTCTATATACTGTTAAGTCCCCTGCACCAACGGGTAATAAAAAGAATTAAAACATCAAGTATGAAGGGAATGATATTAAAAAACATCTGGGCGGGGATATTTTCTTTAGGAACGGTGATACTTATCCTGATCCCGCTTTTTTTTGTGGCCGCCCAGTTTTTTAGACAGATCACGGAACTTATCCGTTTGGCACGGGATACCTTTAACCATAACCCCGAGATCATTCGGGATATGCTGGAAAAGATATCCGAATTTATTCGGGATATTACCTCGGATCAGCTCATCATCAGCGCCGATGAAATTCAGCGGAGAATAGTCGCCTATTTGAGTTCAAGCCTCCAGAATCTTATACAAATGAGCAGCAGCATAGCCCGGGATGTGGGTTCCTTTCTTTTTGGACTGATACTGATGATATTCAGCCTCTTTTTCTTTTATATGGATGGCGCCTATCTTTCCCGGCTCGTTCTTCACGCTATCCCTATTAGGAAAGAATATATTACCGCCCTGGTGGGAAAATTTAAGGATATCACGAGAAATCTTTTTTTCGGATACATTATGGTTGCGCTGATTCAGGCGGTTATGGCCTATATTGTGTTTATAATTTTCCGGGTCAAAGGGGCGCTGGTTTTTGCCGGATTGACCTTTATCTGCGCTTTTATTCCCATGTTTGGAGCGGGTCTGGTGTGGCTGCCCATAGGGGTTATCCGTATTCTCAATGGCGAAATTTTTAAAGGAATAGTATTTCTTATTATTTCGGGTTTCTTTATTTCTACCCTGGATAATTTTCTGCGTCCTATATTTTTACAGAATCGGATCCAGCTACACCCCTTGATCATTTTTTTTGCTATCCTGGGGGGGGTGACCGTTTTTGGCTTTAATGGTATTATTGTGGGCCCGATGGTGGTGATTTTTTTCTTAACGGTACTGGATTTGTTTCTTACCGAACATATGATAAAACCGGATTAGGGGGAACAGGATGAACGCGATTATCACGGTGGTAGGTACCGATAGGGTTGGTATAATTGCCCGGGTAAGCGCTTTCCTGGCGGAACGGAATATCAATATAGAAGATATAAGCCAAACCATCTTAAAGGGCAATTTTGTCATGGTTATGATGGCTGACCTTTCCCGGAGCAGTGTTTCCCTGGAAAAGGTCAAAGAAGAACTTGGTGAGATTGGAAAAACCCTGAAGGTATCCATCAGCATCATGCATGAACAGGTTTTTAGCGCCATGCACCGTATATAAACGTTTATGTTATTTACCCCATTTGAAATAAAAGAAACCGTGGATATGTTTCTGCGGTACAAACTGGACATCCGGGCCATTACCCTGGGGGTGTCCCTGCTTGATTGTGTTTCCGCCTCCGGTGAGGAGACGCGGAGGAAGATCCGGAAAAAACTCCTGAGGACGGCGGGCTCCCTGGTCCAGACGGGCCGGCAGATAGAGGTCGAATACGGTATCCCCATTATCAATAAACGCCTTTCGGTTACCCCCATGGCCCTCATTGCCGGTTCTTCCGGAGACGAAGATTATACCCCTTACGCGGTGGTCCTGGATGAGGTCGCCAAGGAACTCGGCATTGACTTTGTTGGGGGTTTCTCTGCCCTGGTACAGAAGGGCTTTTGCCGGGGTGACACACGGCTTATTGATTCAATCCCTGAAGCGCTGTCCCTCACGGAACGGGTCTGCGCGTCGGTAAATGTAGCGAGTACGAAAAGTGGTATCAACATGGATGCGGTACGCCGCATGGGAGAGGTGATCAAGGCTTCCGCGGAAAAAACCGCCGGCACCGATGGGATCGCCTGCGCTAAGTTAGTGGTTTTCTGTAACGCGCCGGAGGATAACCCCTTCATGGCAGGAGCCTTTCATGGGGTCGGAGAAGGAGAGTCATGCCTTAATGTGGGGGTTTCCGGCCCTGGGGTGGTGAAGGCTGCCCTGGAAAGGCATCGGGATGCTCATTTTGATGAACTGGCGGATATTATCAAAAAAACCGCCTTCAAGATTACCCGTATGGGGCAGCTGGTAGGGATGGAGGCGGCCAGACGTTTAGGGGTTCCCTTCGGAATATTGGATCTTTCCCTGGCTCCTACCCCCGCCGTGGGTGATTCGGTCGCCCGGATCCTGGAAGAGATGGGCCTCGAATCGGCGGGAACCCACGGGACTACCGCGGCTTTGGCCATGTTGACGGATATGATAAAAAAGGGCGGGGTTATGGCCTCGACCCATGTGGGAGGATTTTCCGGGGCATTTATACCGGTTTCAGAGGATGAAGGTATGGTCGCGGCGGTGAGGGCCGGTTCCATCGGCATGGATAAATTAGAAGCGATGACGTCGGTCTGTTCGGTGGGACTGGATATGATTGCCATTCCGGGTGATACCTCCGCCGCAACGATTTCGGCAATTATTGCCGATGAAATGGCCATCGGCATGGTGAACAATAAGACCACCGCGGTACGGATCATCCCGGTTCCGGGTAAAAAGGCCGGAGAATGGGCTGAATTCGGCGGCCTTTTGGGGGGCACCCCTATTATGGCCGTAAATGGGGCAAAAAGCGAATCCTTTATCGCCCGGGGCGGCAGGATACCCGCTCCTATCCATAGCTTCAAAAATTAGGATCCCGGTTTCAATACGCGCCGTCCCCAAAGCACATAACAAGGAATTGACATATTATACCGGTCCATTTATGGTCGTACTAGATGAATAGTACAATCATAAATCGGGACATTAGTTTCTCGGTGGATCCGGAAAGCGGGATTCCTATTTATAGGCAGATAATCCAGCAGATAGAATATGCGATTCTATCCGGGCGGATGAAACCGGGGGATAAACTACCCACCATTCGTTCCCTGGCGATAGAATTGAGGATCAACCCGAACACGATTGCAAAAGCCTATGGGGAACTGGAGATCCGGGGGATACTGATCACCCAAGTTGGAAGCGGAACCTATGTTTCTGATAAAAAACCGGTTCAGGAAGCGGATGAACGAAATCGGAAGATACAGGCGGTCATTGGCCGGTTTGTTCAGGAGATGCAGAATTTAGGGGTCAGAAAAGAGGGGATTAAAAAACTTATTGAACATTATTTAGTTGAAGGAGAAGCACATGAAGTTTAAAGGATTTACCCGGAAAAATAAAACCCCTGAGGGTAAACAGCTTATTAAAAATATCCAGCCCCGGCAGAAACTTCGGGATTTCTCCCTTAATGCTCTGGGAATAGGCCTTTTAGGGATCGGCGTACTCTTTATCCTGGGATGGTTATTGGTTACCGATGCTCTGCCGTCCCTGCCGGAATTAGGGGTACTGCTGGGAATGCCCGGTGTAACCCTTCTGTTGTTGATTTTCTTTCCCCGATGGGGCGCGGGGATAAAAATATGCATCCTCCTGGTCTGTGCTTTTGGAATTGCAGGTTTTCCGCGGTTAGCGCTGTCCCTCATTTTTATGGCCATAGCGGTGCTCTTTGTCCCGGCAATACAAAAGCTGGAAGAATGGGAACGGGCCATTGTGCTGCGTTTCGGCAGGTTTTACCGGATCCGAGGGCCGGGTCTTTTTATGCTCATTCCCATCGCGGATAGAATTGCCCAAACGGTGGATATCAGAATCCGGGTCACTGATTTTTCCGCCCAGGAAACCCTCACCCTGGATTCGGTGACGGTGACCGTGGATGCCTTGTGTTTCTGGCTCGTTTGGGATCCGGAAAAAGCGGTCCTGGAGGTTCAGCATTATGAGGATGCGGTGATCCTTTCCGCAAAGACTGCCCTCAGAAACGCGGTGAGCAGCCATGACCTTACCACCTTTCTGGAACACGGCGAAGTCATCCAAAAACAGATCCAGGAGGAGGTGGACCGGAAAACCACCGACTGGGGAATTACCATTCAGCATATCGAGATTACGGACATACAGATTCCGGAGCATCTCCAGGATTCCCTCTCACGGTTGGCCCAGGCGGAACGGGAAAAGAAGGGACGGATCCTCCTCGCGGAAGCGGAGATAGCGATTGCCAGGAGGCTGGAAGAGGCGGTTCAAATTTACGCAAAAAACGAACCGGCGATGAAGCTCAAGATCCTTTCGATTTTAAACGAAGGGCTCAAGGCGGGGAACTCCATGATGCTGGTTCCCAATTCCATCACCGAGGAGCTCAAGGCAAAGGACATCTTCGGCCTGGAAGCCCTGACGGAACTGCGGCAGGAGAAGAAGGGGTAGGCGGGTTACGAAGCACCCCGCCCCTCACGGATTATTCCCGGTCGTTTTATGCATTGACGGTATGCGGCCCTCGTGCCGCGGGCGGTAAGGGGGGCTATCGCCGGCGGCAGCCCCCTTCGGGGGCGCCGGGCGCCGTTTCCCGGGGGGCGGATCCCTCCCGGGCGCTTAAAAAAGCTTGTTCATGCACTTGCCTGTGTCAAGCCGGAAAAGAAAAAGAAACGCATAGTAGACGTTCCGGCCCGTTTTGTATATAGTACCAGGATAAAATCTATCGTCCGGGGTTTGACTGGAATACCAAAAGAGGTGCCCTGGAGGAAGCCAACCGAGGCGGTTCCAAGATCCGGTAGCCCGGCGGGATTATCATTTTGGAACCGGCTCAACCCATAATCAGCGTCTGTCACTCGCCAGCCTTGCACAATTCTGACCGTTCAAAAAGGAGTAACCATGAACAGAATGTTCACCTTTCGGGTGAAAGAACAGGACCGGCAGGGCTGGGGAGGCACGGCCTTGATCATCGCGGGTCAATGGATACATATAGCCGCCCTTACCGTGGGAGGTATGCTGGGTGAAGGCTTGTCCCTGGGCGGGGCGATTTTCTGTACTATCGCCGGTGCTCTTATTCTTCTGCCTTGCACGTGTTTTATGGGGGTGCAAAGCTGCAAATCCGGCCTGCCCTCAACCGTGGTAAGCGCGAATGGCCTGGGGGTCCGGGGCGCCCGGTTTATCCCCGCCCTGCTGATAACCATTACCAGCGCGGGCTGGTTCGGGGTACAGGCCGCGGCCTGCGGGGCGTCCTTCAGCGTTATGACGGCGAAGGTTCTTGGGTTCTCCGTTCCGGCCTGGGCCGCCACGCTGTTTTGGGGCCTTGTTATCGGTATTCTCGCCATGCAGGGCTACCGGGTTTTGAGGCAGTTTTACTGCCTCATGGCGCCGGTACTTTCCGTGG
>JAISOO010000071.1 GCA_031275595.1 Spirochaetaceae bacterium
GGGGAACTCCTTGAGGGTCTCCACCACTTCCCCGGCCCGCTCGCCGCAGGCAGCCAGGATTACAATGTCCACGTCGGCATGACGGCTGGTGATCTGCTGGAGTACGGTTTTGCCCGCCCCGAAGGGGCCGGGGATGCAGTAGGTCCCCCCCCGGGCCACGGGGAAAAAGGTATCGATAAGCCTGACCCGGGTGACCATGGGTTCCTCCGGCTTGAGCCGCTCCTCAAAACAATCCACCGGCCGCTTCACCGGCCAGCGGAAGGACATGGTTACCGGAACGACCTTGCCTTTTTCGTCCGTTAATTCGGCGACGGTCTCCCGGATCGTATAGGAACCGGCTTCTTTTATCGAAGCGACCGTATAGGACCCGTAAAGGTTAAAGGGAACCATAATCCGGTGGGTAAAGGCCCCCTCCGGAACCGTTCCCAGGGTATCCGCCCGTTCCACCCGGTCCCCGGCTTTAACCGCCGGGGTAAAATCCCATTTTTTATCCGTGGGAAGGGGGTCTAAATATACCCCCCGTTCCAGAAAATTTCCCGCCTCTTCCACCAGCTTGGGAAGGGGGTTCTGCAGGCCGTCAAACACCTGGCCCAAGAGGCCCGGGCCCACTTCTACCGCCAGCATATCCCCGGAATATTCCACCGGATCTCCCACCGAGATACCCTTGGTAATCTCGAAGACCTGTAGTTGAGAGATATCACCCCGGATACGGATGACCTCGCTCTTTAAAGATTTACCGCCTACTTTAACATAGCCGACTTCGTTCATGGAAACGGCGCCGTCAAAACGGACGCTCACCATATTGCCGTTAACGGCCATCACTTTCCCTTTTGTTCCGGTCATTTCGGTTCTCCCGATTCAGTACTGGTTACGGACGCGAGTCCGCCGGCAGCTTCCATGATGGAAGCGTATAAGCCCTTGTATTCCGCAAATCCCTCTTCGGCCTTAAAAAAAGACCGCCGTTCCATGAGGAGCAGCTTGAGTAGATACCCAAATATCGTATTCCGCGTAAAATAATCAATCCCCTGGAGGGTTTCTATGACATCCCAGCGGCTCTTATCCAGGAAAAGTTCCGCCTCCAGGGGGGATTCAATGGCCAGGGCCGCCTTGGCTGCCAGCGCGGCTTGGACCATACCCTCCGGGGGGGATGCCGGCGCGGTCCCTCCTTCCGGTTTAAGCCGTTGGAACCGAAGCCGGGCAAGGTGCAGCCTGAGGGCCCGCTCCCAGGAACGCCATCCGTTAATAAAGGCCGACGGGGTAGGCTCCGGGCTTTCCCCATAAGAGGGAAAACCTTCCCTATAAATACCCCCCCCCTCCAGGGTACAATAGTCCAACAAAACCCGGTCGGCGGGGTCAAGGTGGTAATCGCACAGGGATTTAAAGGCTTCCGGCGACATAGGCGCCGGCTGCCCGTAAATAAGGTAAGGAAGTTGGGCGATAAGAAAATAATAGGAGCCCACCGCTTAGTTGTCCTTCACCGCGCTTTTCAGAATCTCCGCCAGCCGGGGATTGAGATAGGCCGACAGTAATTCCGCTACCGATTCCGCGGAAAAATCATAGTAGGCCGATCCGTCCTTTTCGGCAATCCGGAATCCGGCGCTCAGGTTACGGTCTGTTTTGAGTTCCAGGCCCTTGTTCAGTTCCGACGCGAGTTTAGCGTTAAAATAACCCTCCAGGGCTTTTCGGTCCTGCTCGGCCAGCAAAACGTCCAGGGAATCGCTTCCCTTGGACGCCCAGTTTTTGATGAGTTCGGGAAGCACCTCTTTGAGAACCTCGTCGTTATAGAGGGCGCCGGTTTTTAAGGCGATAATTTTATCGAGGAGCGTTTCGATCTCTTTCTTAAAGACCAGGACCAAATTACGGGAAGCCTGCTCCAGGGCCGCTATCCCGGCTTTTTCCGC
Organism: Spirochaetaceae bacterium; assembly: GCA_031275595.1. The sequence goes on from JAISOO010000071.1 coordinate 1,902, forward strand.
CCGCTCCGCATCGGCCTTTCCTTTGGCAATAATATCAGCCGCATCCCGTCGGGCGGCGTCAATAATATGTTTTGCCTCCCCCTCGGCCTGGGTTTTAAGCCGCAACGCCTCTTCCGAGGCGGATTCGATCCCATCCCTTTTTATTTTATCAATAAGTTCCTGTAGTTGGATATCCATAATCTCCTCTTTACGCACGAAAATAGTGACCATCCCGGGTCCGCCCCGTTTACGAGGGCTCAAAAACTTTATTCAGCATATTCCATGATATACTTCAGTACCTTTTTAATTTTCCGCGAAATAATTCCATAAACCACCTGGGGATCATCCTGTTCCTTCACCCTCGTTTGCAATAACTCCCCCACCGCCAGGGCCATTTCCGTTACATCCTTATAATCATCGACCTTTATCGTATCGATATAAGCGATGAGTTCCTTGATCCCCGCAGCCTCATGCTCCAAAAACGCTTTATTTTCACTATAAACATAATTGGTTATCTCACCGTTTTTGAATCTGTTTTCATTGACCCCGGAGAGATACAAAACATCCCCATAGCTATCTTCCATCTCTGCCTGAAACATCGTAAGAAAAAGTTTTTTTTGTCCAGGCATAATACGCCCCCCCCACATAAAAGCGTTTGTCTAAAATTCAGTATAATTTCTAATGCCCTCTTATTCAAGATGTTTTTTTTGTTTTTGAAACTCCGCGGCTTTTTTTGTATCACCGGCGTTCACCAGCCAAAGGCGAAAAGGGCTTTTTCATGGTATTCCCGATTCGGCCCGAATATGCAGGGGGGAAATCCCCGCTGATTCGGCCCGTCAGGGAAATGTTGGGTTTCCAGGCAAAAACCAGCGTATTTATCGTAAACCGAACCGGCCTTTCCCCGGACCCCATCAAGAAAATTCCCCGTATAGAACTGAACCCCCGGCTGGGTTGTCAAAACCCGCATGGTCCTGCCGGAAACAGGCTCAAAGACCTCGGCGCAAGGCCGCAGCTTCCCCGGCTCCCCGTCCACCACAAAACAATGATCGTACCCGCCCCCGGCGGCTTTGATATCCCGGCCTATGGGCTTAGGATGGTTAAAATCAAAGGGGCCCGGGGCCGTTGGCGCCAGGTTCCCGGTGGGGATAAGCCGGGGGCCTACCTCCACATAGGAGGAAGCGTAGAGCTTTATCTCGTGGGAGAGGATGTCTCCATTGCCCTCCCCGGCCAGGTTAAAATAAGCGTGGTTGGTAAGGTTCACCGGACAGGGGGCGTCGACCCGGGCGGTATAGTCGGCGATGAGCTCGTTGGATTTGGTCAACCCGTAACTTACCACCGCCGTAAGGCTGCCCGGAAATCCCTCGTCCCCGTCGGGACTGGTAAGTTCAAAACGGACAAAAATGCCGTCCTTCTCTTCATAGGCGGCGGATTTCCAGAGGTGTTTGTCGAATCCCCGGCGTCCGCCGTGGAGGGTATTATCCCCATCGTTCCTGAATAATTCGTATACCGAATTATTCAGGGTAAACTGACCGCCCCCGATACGGTTGCCGAACCGTCCGATGGTGGCGCCTATATAGGGTTTATTGGAGACATATCCGTCCAGGGTGGAATACCCCAAAAGCACATCCTGGGTCTGATTTTTCTGGGAAGGCACAAAGAGCGAAACCAGGGCTGCCCCAAAACTTGATAAAGACAGGGATAAATCCCCCGCTTTAAGGGTATAGAGGGACGCCTTTTTTCCCGAAGAAAAAAGACCGAAATTCTTCTTACTGATCTTCATACCATCCCCCTCAGCGTGAGCCGGTTTCAACGGTCAGACTTTTCTGAAACCGGCTGTGAAAAAAGCGGTCAATGTCCGCTTTTTCCTTTAAATTAGGGCTTTTTTAAGCCGGCCCCGGTAGTATACCATAGTCCGGGAAATAATTTCCAGAGTACTTTCGGTAACATTTCAAAATGAGGCATCTCGGAGCATCCACCGCGTCCGCTTTTTTACGCTTTGCCCGCAAAGCCCGCGGGGGGCGGGAATTCCCCCGGCTCACTAACCTGTAGAGTCCGCCTCCGCAGCCCGGGAACCTACGGTTCCTTGGGTCTGCTCCGGCGGGAAATTCCAGAGCGGTGAGCCGGGGGAATTCCCGCCCCTCGCGGCATAATTGAAACGGCAAAAAGCAGACGCGGCTTCGAGGGGGAAGATGCCGAGGAACGGTGGGCGCTGCCCTGCGGGGGCCGGCATGGCGGCTTCACTTTTCATTTTTCACTGTTCATTGTTTTAGGGGATGATGGCGGAAAATATCGGGCCGAAGGGGTCCTTCCCCTCGGTCTTGACCGTCCGGATGCGGATAAACTCGATGAGGTGCACCCCGGGGTTTTAAACCTGGCACATGGAAAATAAATATCTGACTGCGGCCCGTGCGGGAATCGGGATAGATGTCGAAGAAAAGAAAAGGCGGAATCTGCCCCCAGGCGTGGCGGTACTTCCTCAATATGAAGGAACGATCAGCGCGCGTAGACACTCCGGCCCGTTGTCTGTATACTATGTCTGCGGCTCCGCTGAGGGGGCTCAGGGTGCCGGGAACATGGAAAGATTGTAGTTTATACGGGAAATTTGTACAAGGCTGCTTCAAAATTTGAAATTTCGGACCGGCCGTTTTTCTCTTTTTTGCAATTTTTTGGGGAGGTAAGGATGAAACCTCGTTTTAGACTGGCTTATGGAGGTTTTCTCGCGGTTTTGGTATTATTTTCCGCCTGTTCGATCAACAAAATGGCAATCCGGGCGGTATCCAACGCTTTGACCGGGGAAGGAAGCAGTTCCGTCTTTACCGGCGATCCGGATCCCGCATTAGTGGGGGATGCCCTTCCCTTTGCGATAAAAATGTATGAAACCCTCCTTTCCGCTAATCCTGACCATCAAGGGTTGATCCTCACCACCGGTTCCCTCTTTATTATGTATGCTAATGCCTTTATTCAGGGCCCGGTGGAATTTCTACCCGTCACCGAGTATGAAAACCGGCTGGCCGCCCTGGATCGGGCAAAAAAATTCTACCTCCGGGGGGCGGAAATCCTCTACGGGGGCTTGGATAAAAAGTATTCCGGATTCAACGGGGCTTCTTCCTTTGACGGTACCCTGGAACCATACCTGGCCCGGATGAAAAAGGCCGATGTGCCCCTCCTCTACTGGAGCGCCGCGGGTTATCTCTCCGCCTATTCCCTGGATCCCTTCGACCTCAACCTGGGCCGCCGGGTGCCGGATCTGATGTTCCTCATAGACCGGGCCTATGCCTTGGATCCTGATTTTAATCACGGGGCTCTGGACGAATTTTACATCCTCGCCCTCTCCGCCCTGCCCGAATCCATGGGGGGGGATAAAACCCGGGTTGACGAGCATTTCCACCGGGCCCTGGAAAAGTCCCAAGGGCTCCTGGCGGGACCCTATGTCTCCTATGCCCAGGCGGTCTCGATCCACGCCCAGGATTATGATACCTTTAAAGCCTATTTGGAAAAGGCCCTGGATGTGGATGTGGATGCCGATCCCGAAAGCCGCCTGATGAACATCATCGCCCAACAGAAGGCTCAAAATCTGCTGGATACGGCTTCCGATTATTTTATCGATATTGATACCGGTGAAGAAGGGGATAGTTATGAGTAACGGAGACGGTTTCACAACACCGGATTTTTAAAGGGCATAACGCCGAAAAAGGAGCATCGATATGATCTGTAAGCAATTTGTCCGTTTCTCCGTTATTCTCTTTGCTTTTTTGTTCTGCGTTATGCCCCCTGGTTTTCTTTACCCGCAGCGCCAGCGGAAGATCACCATCAACCTGGCATCCTCCCTCCCGCGGAATTCCCCCTGGGGGAGGACCCTGGACCGGATATCCGCCGAATGGAGCCGGATTACCAATGGGGAGGTAAATCTGCATATCCTCCATCAGTATCCCGGTTCCGAGGGAGATTACCTGATGAAACTCCGGCAGGATAAAATTCAGGCGGCGATCTTCACCAGCATTGCCCTCAACTCGGTGGCCCCGGAAGTTATGGCCCTGAGCATCCCTTTTCTTATCAGAAATAATGAGGAATTGGATGCGGTATTACAAGAGGTGCGGCCTATCCTCAATTCCCGGATTGAGGAAGAAGGGTATATCAACATGGTTTTGGTCAAAGCGGGCTGGGTCAAGATCTTTTCCCGAAGCCCCGTATATACCCCTCAGGACCTTAAACGCCTCAAGCTGGGGACCAATCCGGATGAACAGGAACTTATGGACGCCTTCAGGACCATGGGATTCCAGATGGTCCGGGCAAATTTGAATGATGTGGCCCAGCGGCTCAATAGTGGCATGATTGACGCGATTTACCAAAGTCCTATCTCCGTTTCCGCCTTTCAGCTTTACCGGGTCGCCAAACATATGAGTACCGTCAACCTGGCGCCCTTTATGGGGGGGGTATTGATGAGTCAACGCGCCTGGGGCAGAATCCCCCCCCAGTACCAGGCGTCCCTTTT
>JAISOO010000069.1 GCA_031275595.1 Spirochaetaceae bacterium
TTCGGGCAGTAGCGCAGGGGTAGCGCGCTTGGTTCGGGACCAAGAGGTCGTGGGTTCAAATCCCACTTGCCCGATGATAATTCGTTTCTATAGAAAGAATTATCTCTTTATTAACGGCCTCTTCCCTGTATGTAAGGAAAGGCCCGGTATTTTGTTCCAATGGACGTTTATCCCCTTGCCTTTGTCTGCCTTAAATTTGTATAATTATACAATCTATATACCATTTTAAGGAGGAATATGATGAAAGTGAAAATCGCTCTTATTTCGGGATTGATGCTGAGTTCATTAGCCTTGGGCCTGTATGCCCGGGGCGGCAGTGAACAGATACGGATGGCCACCGGGGGAAATACCGGGACCTACTATGCCTTTGGTTCCGCGGTGGGACAGATCCTGACGGAAAAAACCGGCATTCCCATCACTATCCAGTCCACCGGGGCTTCTAAGGCGAATATCCAGCTTATTGCCGCCGGAGAGGTGGAGCTTGCCATAGTTCAGAACGATGTGATGGATTACGCCTACCGGGGGGTGGACCTTTTCAACGGAGAAAAAATCACCGACTTTACGACCATGGCGGCCCTTTACGCCGAGGTGTGTCAGGTTGTCGCCAATCCCGCGGCGGGAATCAGGACCGTGGCGGACCTGAAGGGTAAGAATGTATCCGTCGGGGACGCGGGGAGCGGCACCGAATTTAACGCCCGGCAAATTCTGGAAGTCTATGGCGTTACCTTTGATGATATCAACAAGCAGAACCTCAGCTTCGGCGCTTCCGCGGACGCCCTGCGAGACAACAAGATCGACGCCTTTTTCTGCGTTGCCGGGGCGCCCACCACCGCGATTGTGGACCTTGCCATTGGCAAGGAGATTGTGGTCCTGGACATTGACGACGACCACGCCGCCCAGCTCAGGCAGAAGTACCCCTTCTATACCCAGTTCCCGGTTCCCGCGGGAAGTTACCGGGGGCAAAGCGCCGCGGTAAAAACCGTGGCGGTAAAGGCTACCTTCATTGTGAGCAATAAACTGTCGGAGGATACGGTGTACCGGCTTACCAAGAGCCTCCTCGAGAGCAAGGCCGAGATAGAAAGGGCCCATGCCAAAGGTTCGGAATTATCCTCCGCCTATGCGGTGGACGGGATTTCCGTACCCTTCCATCCCGGGGCGGAAAAATATTTCCGGGAAATAGGCGCTTTAAAATAAGCGGTCTTTTGGGGGCCCTTTTAAGGAGCCCCTGAACGTACTATGCGTCAAAAGTGGTATGGCCTCATCATCAATCTTGTCTTAGCCGCCTTGGTTGTTTCCGGGGCGGTGTTTCTAAGGGGCCTGCCTAAAAAACTGGTGATAAGCGACGCCTCTTCCGGCAGGGTTTATGGGACTTGGCGTGTAGCGGAAGGGGCTGAATTTGCGGTAGAATTTATCCATTCGGTCCATAACAGCCCGGTGCGGGATACTTTCCGGGTGCGGGGGCGGCGAATCAAACCCGTGGCAACCCGGTTTAGTTCCTTTGGGGCGGGGATGCAGGCCGAACTGGGGGAAGGGCAGGAGATGATTCGGGATGGGGATGCCCTGGTGATTACCGGCTTTTCCCAAAGCTATAAACGCCTCAATCTTATTGTGGGAACCGTGTCGGATCATCTTCTTTTTATTGATGATGAAAGCATAAGTTTGCGGGACTTGTGCGGGAAAAACGCCCATATTGTAGTGCGTATACGATAAGTAAGGATAGGATATGACGCATGATAAGACTATTCATGTTTTAACCGAAGCGGAAACTGAAAAGCTGATAGCCCAATTCGATCGGGAGTCGAATGTGCGCCGTTTTTCGGGGATTCCCAATTATATCGTCAAAGGGCTGCTCCTCCTCTTTACCCTCTATGTGTTTTGGGTCACCCTGATTGTCTCGATCCCCGAACAGGTCCGCAGAAGCGCTTTTTTGGGGATCCTGGTCTTTATCGGGTATCTGCTCTATCCTGTCCGGCGGGGGATGACAAAAAGAGAGAACCATGTGGCATGGTATGATCTGGCGCTGGGAACCCTGGGGAGCGTTTCTTTTTTTTACTATGTGTTGAATTTTCAGGTTGTCATAGGCCGGGCGGCCCTGCTGCTCCCCCTGGACATCGTTATGGGGGTCATGGGGATTATTATCCTGGCGGAATTGTGCCGCCGGGTGGTAGGGGTGCCTATCCTGGTGGTGGCCGCGGGCTTTATCACCTATGCCTTTGTGGCGGGATTTTCCCTCCGGCGGATTGTGCATCAGCTTTTCTACACCACCGACGGGATTATCGGAACCCCCATCGGGGTTTGTTCCACCTTTATCGTGCTTTTTATTTTTTTGGCGGCCTTTCTGGAAAAATCCGGGATCGCCTCCTTTTTTATTGACCTGGCCAATTCCGTGGCGGGCTTCGCCTCCGGGGGACCCGCTAAGGTGGCGGTTATTGCCAGCGCCCTGGAAGGGATGTACTCGGGGAGTTCGGTGGCCAACACCGTGGGGTCCGGGAGCGTTACTATCCCGGTGATGAAAAAAACCGGGTATAAACCGGAATTTGCCGCCGCGGTGGAAGCCGCGGCCTCTACGGGGGGGCAGATCATGCCTCCCATCATGGGGGCCGCCGCTTTTCTTATGTCCGAGCTGACCAATATTCCCTATCCGGTAATTGCGGTTTCGGCCATCCTGCCGGCCCTGCTCTATTTTACGGGAATTTTCCTGATGATCCACTTTGAGGCGAAAAAACTGGGCCTTAGGGGGCTTCCCAAGGAATCGATTCCCCATTTTGGGAAACTCCTGCTTACCAAGGGCTATCTCTTCTTACCCGTGATCATCCTGGTGGCCCTGATGAGTTTTGGCTTTACCCCGGCTTATGCGGCCTGTTTTGCCATTTTAGCGGCCCTGGTGGTGAGCGTGTTCCGCAAGGACACCCGCTTTACCCCGGCTTCTTTTCTGGAAGCCCTGGGGAACGGTTCCAAGAACACCATCGGCGTGGCCATGGCCTGCGCCATAGCGGGGGTGGTGGTAGGCATCGTATCCCTTACCGGCCTTGGGCAGGTCCTTATCGCGGTACTCCTTTCGGTGGCCAATAACAGCCTCTTTTTTGCCCTGGTCCTTACCATGATAGCCTGCCTTATCCTGGGCATGGGGATTCCCACCACCGCGAACTATGTTATCATGGCCACCATTACCGCCCCCATTGTGGTCCGCATGGGAGTACCGGTCATGGCGGCCCACATGTTTGTTTTCTATTTTGGCATTGTGGCGGATATTACCCCCCCGGTTGCCCTGGCGGCCTATGCGGGGGCGGCCATTGCCAAGGCGAATCCCATTAAGACGGGGATTACCGCCACCCGGCTGGCGATCACCGCGTTTATCATCCCCTATATATTCGTATTTAACCCCTCCATGCTCTTTATCGATACCACCGTCGTTGAAGTGATCCGGATCGTCTGTACCTCCTGTATCGGCATGTTTGGGCTTGCCATTGGGCTTGAGGGCTATATGCTGAGGAAGATACCCATTGTCGAAAGACTTATAGCCATAGCCGGAGGGCTTTTGCTGATCGATCCCGGTTTGTCCACTGATATTATCGGCCTGGTACTTATTGTCCTGGTGGTGCTTATCCAGATAATCGGCAAAAAGCGCCAGGCCCCGGTTGTTGCTGAGGTGCCCTAGCATGACCCGGGGAATCCTGATTGTAGGAAATGAATCGGCCCTTTCGGCGGCAATCGCGGCGGAAGCCGCGAAACGGGTGGACCGGTTTGCCGCCGCGTTCATTCCAAGCGGCCCCTCCGAACCGGGCCGGGAAAATCCGCCGCCGGCGGGGGGCGCCGCATATATCCCCCTAAGCTGGAATCCCGGGAGCCCCGTTTCCACCCGTTCCCTGGTCCTTGCCGCGGAGAACCACCTGGGGCACATAGACGAGGCTATTCTGGTCTGCACCCCCCCGCCGGTACGCAAAGCGGCGGAGGCCCTTATCCCGGCGGAAATCGAGGTGATGGTAAACGACCATATAAAGGGCTGGTTTTTCCTGGTTAAGGAATTGAGCGCCCTTTTTAAGGCCCGGAAAACCGGAACCCTGGCCCTGGCTCTTTCGGAGCTCAGTCCCGGCGGCGGGCGGGACGACGAGGTAGACCTGATGGGCCCTTCGGCGACCGCCTCGTTCCGGGCCTTTACCCAGGGCCTGCTGGCGGCCTCCTTCCGCGAGCCCTATCAGGTACTGGGTTTTTCCGCGTCCGACGCCGGGGAAGACCGGGACTTTGCGGCCTTTATCTTCAAAATCATCGAGGAAGGGGGCAAGCGGAACGCCGGGAAATGGCATAAATACGGCAAGCTGCCCTTTTTTGGCCG
>JAISOO010000133.1 GCA_031275595.1 Spirochaetaceae bacterium
TTTCAAGAGCATTTCCTAAAACCAACCGGGTTTTGGGAAATGTTCAATTGTTTTGTGGGTCAAGTTTAGAGCTTGTTCCGGGGTTCTTCATTGGACTTGTTTGCGCCCCGGTTCTTACACCGGTCTTGCAAGGGGAAATAGCGGCAATGTTAAGTTGCCGCTATTTTGAGGCTATACCTCTCGAGATTCCTCATTTTAAAAAGCACCCCGGCTACTTGACACACGCCGCTCCTTTATGGCATTATTTTTTATCGAGGCAGGCAGTTCCAAAATCCGATGTTCCGGTAGGGCGGTGATTGGGAACCGTAACCATAAAAACGCAGTTTCGCAAGGCGTTGGCCAGGGGGTTTAGCCTCGGAAATCGCTGGCGCGGTGATAAAACAGCCGATTTGGGAACCGATCCATTCGGTAATTATTGAGAGAAGGTTTTAAATGAAAACAATATTTGTTAAACCCGCTGAGGTGGAGCGGAAATGGTTTGTGATTGATGCCGAAGGCAAGGTCCTCGGCAGGGTCGCCGCTAAGGTCGCCTCCATAGTCAGGGGGAAAGAAAAGCCTATTTACGCGCCCCATCAGGAAATGGGGGACTATGTGGTGGTGGTTAACGCGGATAAAATCGCGGTTACCGGCCGTAAAGCCCAGCAGAAGCTCTATTATCACCATTCCGGATATGTCGGAGGGCTCAAGACCGTTAATTTCGAGAAACTTATCGACCGCCACCCCTCGGCACCGCTGGAGTTGGCTATTAAGGGGATGCTGCCCAAGGGGCCCCTGGGACGGAAGCTCTTAAAAAATGTTAAGGTGTATCCCGGACCGGATCATCCCCATGCCGCTCAAAATCCTCAGACCATTGAGTTATAAGCAAGAGGTGAAATGTGATTAAGAACCTTGGTATTGGTACCGGAAGAAGAAAAACCTCCGTCGCCCGGGTGTATGTTCGGGATGGAGCCGGTAAAATCGTGGTGAATGGCCGGGAATTGGCCCAGTATTTCCCCCAGGGGGAACATGCCATGATGGTTCGTCAGCCCCTGATGGTTACCGCCAGTGAAAACAAATTCGACGTATTGATCAACGTGTATGGCGGCGGATCCAACGGGCAGGCCGGGGCTTGCCGTCATGGGTTGGCCCGGGCGCTTTGTCAGGTGGATCAGGGCAATTATACGAGTCTGCGCAGTAACGGCTTTTTGACCCGGGATCCCCGGATGGTGGAACGTAAAAAATACGGACAGGCCGGCGCCCGCAGACGGTTCCAATTCTCCAAGCGGTAAAACAGGCCGGGGTTGTATCCCCCGACACGGCCCTTAACGCGGCGGGCGGCCATCCATGACGGTGGTATCCTTAAAAGTTGAAACCGGCGCTGAATCAACCCCATCGGTTTTACGGATTGGGTTGTCGGACGGTTCCTCATTTGCGTTCAAACGCTGCTATCTTCCCGTTGAATTGCGGGGGGAAGATGTTTTTTTTCCCGGCCGGGATCTGTCCTCCGCCGAGGAGGATGCTTGCCGTTTCGCCGCCGCCTGTTACCGGACGGAACGGGCCGCCCTGCGCCTCGTGGCCAGGGCTGAACAGACTTGCCGGGGTATTGCCCACAAGCTGGAAATCCGGGGCTTTACCGCCGCCTGTATAGCGGAGGTGGTTTCTTACCTTGTGGATACGGAAATTATCAGCGATGAGCGGTACGCGGTCCTGTGGCTCCATGCCCGGCTGGCCCGTTTTCCCGAGGCTCCCCGGAAACTTTTGGCCGGCCTCCGCCGGCGGGGTATAAATTCCCGCATTGCCGGCGGGGCCTTAAAAAAGGTTTTGGATTTCCAAACCGAATCGGCCCTTCTCAAAGGGTATCTGAAAAAAAACCAGTCCCATAAGCCCCAAACGGATAGATTCTTAACAAAACAGCTAAAATACGAAGGTTTTTCCCCATCGGTGATCGAAAGCGTATGGGAAGAGGGCGAAACATGAAAAACGAGGCTGTTTTAAAACCCACCTTGGTTTTGAAACAGCCTCAACCTTGAGTCTTTCCCGGGAATCGGTTAGTTTTATATAAGCGCCGTAAAACAACGGATTTTTGCCTGCTTTTTCCAGGCCGGTTTCAAAGAAACTACGGTTTCAGGAAACCCCTTTAGGGGAGGAGGTATGCCCGCCTTTATGAGGGGGGAGACATTTTGGGATATTTTTTATGGATATGCAAGGTTCTCCTGGTTCTTCCGCGTTTTTTGCCCTGGTCGAAGGCCGGGTCCAGGGGGTGGGTTTCCGGTATTCCGCCTGCCATGAGGCCCGGCGGCTCGGTCTTACGGGCTGGGTAAAAAACACCCGGGAAGGGGATGTGGAGGTATTCGCCGAGGGTCCCCAGGAAAAACTTGACATCTTGCTCCAATGGCTTCGCCGGGGGCCGCCGGGGGCCCGGGTGGATTCGGTCCGGTACGATCTCCGCTCTCCCCGGGGGGCTTACCGGGATTTTTCCATTAGAGCGTGAACCGGTTTCAAGATCCGCCATCTTGAGACCACCCCGGTGGTGAAACTGCGGTGACAGGGGAATGGCTGAAAAGCTTTCTCCCATTACCGGACGGGATACCTTCACCCGGCACGATACAAGGGCTGATGCCGATGATAGACGGGGCCGCGCGACAGGGAGTTCGTGCCGCGCTTATTCATGATTAACGGCTTCGGGAAAGTCCTTCCAGGCCCCCCCGGCGGCTGAAGAGGCCGGAAACCCGGCTCAAGGTTCCCGCCCGGTTTTCCACCAGGGCCGATACCACATGCTGCTTCATGCTACCCCCGTTTATCAGCTTCCCGGAAAAGACCGG
>JAISOO010000139.1 GCA_031275595.1 Spirochaetaceae bacterium
CCCCCTGGCCTCCCCGGGCATACACCCCGGAAACCAGGACGCAGAATACCGCCGCCGCGCACAATAACTTTTTCATAGGTCCTCCTCTCGCCGTACCGCAGAATTATAGGGACTTTGCCGGGGGGCGCTCCCCCGGGCCGCGGGAACCGGAAAATCCTTTCCAGCGGCGTAAAAACAGTGTAGCCCCGAAGAATTTATCTGTCAAACAAAATCAAACGAAATTTGGCGTTTTTTTATTTTATGGCTATACCTGTTTCAACATGTCTTTATATGTATATACAAGATTATACAGACGGGCGGCTTCCGGCGCCCCTGCCGGGGCGGATGACGGCGACGGATGGTTTTGTTCGAATTTCGTTGACAGGAAAGAAAGGGGAAGTCTATAATGCCCCCACGGCGAAAGACCCGTACATCTCCGGGCCGTGAAAGACGGAGCCCGTTCTGTTTTCTAATTCGAGTCTGTCCATAATGTAGACACATTATGGACAGACTGCCTTAAAAACGCATTTTGCGTACCGTTTTGGCACAAAACGGGAGCAAATGCATCGGACTAAAGTCCGCGTTCTGTCCACAAAGCAACCGACTTTGTGGACAGACACTAATTCTTTCCTGGGAGGTCAAGCCATGAAGAGCGATTTTTTTGATTATCTTCCCGACGGGAGGAAATTTGCGTTTTGGGACTGTGAGACTTCTTTCGGGAAGACGTATTACGTTTCCAAGGCCCCCCATGCCTCGGATCGCAATGCCGGTACGGCGGAGGCCCCCTTTGCCACCATTTCCAGGGCGGCGGCGGTGCTGGAGCCCGGGGAAAAGGTGATCATCGGCGGGGGGCTGTACGACGAGTTTGTCCGCCCCGCCCGGGGGGGTACGGACCTGGCGCACATGATCAGCTACGAGGCGGCCCCCGGGGAGCGGGTGGTCCTTAGCGGGGCGAAACCCTACCAGGGGGCCTGGACGGAACCATACGGCTGGCGGACCCACGGTTTGGGAAAGTACTACAACCTCCGGGACGGATACGACCGGGACGCCAGGATCTACGAGGGGAATTTTGAACGGGATGATTTTGACAAGATAAACCCCTTTGCCATGGTCAACTGCGCCAGCCAGGCCTTCGGGGGTTGTGAATTTTGGTTTCATTACACCCCCAACGAGGCGGACTGGCAGCCCTTCCTCAAACGGCGGGGCCTCCTTTTCTGTGACGGGGAAGCCCTGACACAGGTAAACTACATCAACCAGCTTTCCCAGGCGGCCGGCTCTTATTGGGTGGAGGATTCAGGCTATAAATTTTTTGTCCGCCTGAAGGACGACAGCCACCCCGGCGGCCATGTGATAAGTTATACCTGCCGGGATCAGCTTTTTGCCCCCCTGCTTCCTTATACGGCTTATGTCCGGGTAAAGGGCCTGGAATTTGAAAAGGTGGGGAATGGCTGCCCCGGTTCCCAAAAAGGGGCCCTTTCCAGCTTCTGCGGCCACCACTGGATCATCGAAGACTGTAAGGTCCGCTGGGCCAACGGCACGGGGATTGATATTGGGCATGAAAGCCCCATGCGGCATTCCAACGAGGTTTCCGGCGGGACTATCGTGCGGCGGAACCATGTAAGTTACTGCGGGGTCTGCGGGATCGCGGGGCTTCCGGGCACCCCCATGGGCAATGAATCCATCCTCCTGGAGTACAATGTCCTGGAGAATAACTGCTGGCATGACATTGAATTCAACTGGGAAAGCGGGGCCATCAAGGTCCACGGGGTACGGAACGGCCTTCTCCGCTTTAATACGGTTAAAAACAACGGTTACGGCCCCTGTATCTGGACCGATTACAACAACAAGAACGAGCGGATCTGCGGAAACGTGGTAATCGGCGGGAAATCCTGCATCATGGGGGGTATTTTTGTGGAAGCCTCCGACGTGGATAACCTGGTGGACCATAACTTTGTCTGGGGCATCCGGGGGAATCCCCTGGGGACTCTGCCCCAAAGGACCAGCGGCGGGGGCCATGGGATCTACGAGCATGATTCGGATTTCCTGCGGGTGGAACGGAACGTCTTATTGGAAACGGAAGGGGCGGGGGTGTTCCTGAATTACGGCGATCCTATCCGGGTCTGCAACGGCCACGGGCCCATCGGCCAGGGCCACCGGATCACGGAGAACATCATTGCCGGCTGCGGCCGGGCCTATGTGATGCCGACGGAGAAAAATTTTGCCGACGGGAACGTCATCGGGGATACGAAGCATCCGGCCCCCATCCAAATTGAGCGGGTCCATGCGGTGTACGAGATGATGGATACCCGGAGCGCCCGGATGTTCCACGAATGGGAAAAGAAGGGGAAATGCTGTGATATTGCCTACAGCCTGGACAAGGACAATATGAAGCTTCATATAAGCTTTACGGTGGGCGATAAACGCCTGGTCCGGGATTATAACCTAGCGGAACCCGTCGATCTTCAGCCGGTGTTTGATTTCCTGGGGGGCCTTGACACATCCTCGTATGAAACCAGGAATCCCTTCTAAATCCGGAAGTCTTTTACCGTATGTCCGTGGGGCTGTCGCGGAAAGGAGCAGACATGAAAATTACCGAAGTAAGATGTTTTTTGGTGGCGACGGTCCGTCAGAACTGGCTTTTCGTCAAGGTCCTTACCGATGAGGGGTTCTATGGCTGGGGGGAGGCCAGTGTGGAAGGCCAGGAAAAGGCGGTGGAACAGTGCATCGGGGTCCTGGCCCAGCGGAGCGTGGTGGGGGAGGACCCCAGGAACATCGAGAAAATTTGGCAGAAGATGTACCGCCACGGCTTTTGGAAAGGGGGTTTTGTCCACATGTCGGCCATCAGCGGCATAGATCAGGCCCTGTGGGACATCAACGGCAAGATTTACCAGGCGCCGGTTTATATGCTCTTGGGAGGCGCGGTCCGGGACAAAATTCGGACCTATACCCACGCCTTCGGGGCGCGCATGGCGGAGGAATGCGTAAAACAGGGCTTTGACGGGGTAAAAACCGGGGGCGGGGCCAATATCAAAGTCTACGATCCCCCGTCGGATATGCCGGTATACAGGCAAAACCTGGAGGACATCAGGAAGGCCATAGGGCCGGATAAGGTCCTCTGCATTGACAATCACGGACAGTCGGCCCCCGCGGACGCCGTCAGGAAGATGAAGGCCGCCGAACCTTACGATATTTATTTCTTTGAGGAACCCGTTCCCCCGGAAAACAGCCGGGCCTATAAGACCATCCGGGAAGCCCTGCCGGAGACTACCCTGGCGGCGGGGGAACGGCTTTTCAGCCGCTTTGACTACCGGGAGATCGTGGAGGGGCCCTACCTGGATATTGTGCAGCCGGATATTTGCCATTGCGGAGGGATCACGGAGATCCGGAAAATTGCCGCCATGGTGGAGCCCTACCATCTCAAATTTGCCCCCCATAACCCCAACGGGCCGGTGGCGACGGCGGCGAGTCTGCAGGTCTGCGCGGCGACACAGAACTTCTGCATTTTGGAATTCGCCTCCGGTTCGGTTTACGCCCGCCCTGATATTTTTAACATTCCCCTTAAACCCAAAGATGGTTATTTCTCCCTGCCGGAGGGTCCCGGCCTGGGCATAGACCTGGACGAAAAGGCCTTTGAGAAGTATCCCTACAAGTTTACCCAGTACGAGGGCCGGTATCAGGCCGACGGCACGGTGGCGGAGATTTAGAGGGGGCCGGATAATTCGGCGCTGTCTATGACGCGGACGCATAGCGGACCGCATCGCCATAAATT
Organism: Spirochaetaceae bacterium; assembly: GCA_031275595.1. The sequence goes on from JAISOO010000139.1 coordinate 3,749, forward strand.
TTTTTTTAAGATGAGGCAGTTCCAAAATGTCGGATTTTGGAACTGTAACTTTGAAAAACGCGGTTTCGTAAGGCTTTAGCCTGAGAAACCGCAAGAGCTGGTGACAAAATAACCGATTTTGGAACCAGCTCAGATGACAGGAGCGTAACATGGGACAGGATCTTTCTTCACAACTGCCGGACGGGAATTTTTTTCCCTTCTGGGAGGATCGTACCGACTACAGGAATTTCCTGTATGTGGACGGGGCCGGGGGGAATGACGGTAATCCGGGGACCGCCGATAGTCCCCTGAAAACTATCAACGCCGCGGCCAAGGCGGCGGAACCCGGTACCAAGGTTATTATCAGGGGCGGGGAATACCGGGAAACGGTCCGTCCCGCCCGGGGCGGGAATGACGAAAGATCTATGATCTGCTATGAAGCCGCGGCGGGGGAACAGGTGTTTATCAAGGCCTCGGTGGAGGTAAAGGAATTCAGAATCAGCGAAGGCTGGTCCCTTACCCGCTTTAACGAAAAGCC
>JAISOO010000149.1 GCA_031275595.1 Spirochaetaceae bacterium
GGTCAGACCCCCGCCGGCCCGGCAGTGGACGCCTCCCATGACCGGGGTCAGACCCCGCCAGCTCGGCGGCGGACGCCTCCCCCAACCGGGGCCTGACCCCCGCCGGCCCAGCAACGGACGCCCGCCCCAACGACCGGGGCCTGACCCCCTGCAACGCCGAGGACCCGTCCCTCGCGGGGCAGCGCCCCCATCCCCCCCGGCATCTTCCCCATCGCGGGCGGTTGCTTTTTGCCTTTTCAACCATGCCGCGGGGGGCGGAAATTTCCCCGGATCACGGCTCTGGAATTCCCCGCCGGAGCAGACCCAAGGAACCGGAGGTTCCCGGGCTGCGAAGGCGGACTCTACAGGTTAGTGAGCCGGGGAAATTTCCACCCCCCGCGGGCTTCGCGGATAAGGCAAAAAGTAAACGCCTCTCCACAAAAACCGTTATTTCACCTTGATCTTCCTCCCGGGCTGTCTCTACAATTAAAATATGCAATTTGAACTAAGTAAAGCCCTCATAGATGATATTTTATTTTCCATGGAAGATCAAAATCAGGAATTTTTCGTGGATTCCCATGAAGGGGTTCTCGTCAGCGAAGAAGAGATAAACGAAGAGTCCGCGGATCAGGAGAACCGGTTTATCGCCCTTCCTATTTGGGATTCCTCCGACGGATACCGTTTAATGGAACGTTTCGCCGCGGGGTTCAGAAATCCCATAGTCCGGGAGCGGCTGACCGATGCCTTAAACCGGGGGAAAGGAGTATTTCGGGCGTTTAAAAACGTCCTCAGCGTCTACCCTGAATCGGAGCATTTGTGGTTCACCTTTAAAGAACGGGAAATGAGAAAGAGCATCCTTAAATGGTACAACGCCCTCCGGGAAGAGTGGGGCCTGGATCGTATCGGCGTAGAACCTGAGGAAACCGATGACCTGATTCTGGAGGATTTCAAATTCCGCAAACCCCTACCGGAAGACGCGATCCCGGCGGCGGAGTTACACCGCCGTTGTCTTCTGGATTACCAGGACTACGCGGAAAAAAACGGATTAACCGGCGTCCTGGAAGTATCCTTTGAGGACCCCCCCCGGAAATTTCCCGGGGACTTCTCCCTGATCGCCGAGACCGGCCTCGGCGATTTCGCCGCCTATATCTCCTCGATCCGCAAGGGTTCGGTCCTCTACATCACCGCCCTGGAGGTAAACCCCGAATACCGCGGCCTCGGCCTGGGGGAAACCCTCCTTTCCCGTTTGGTGGGCATGATCGATCCTCAATCAATATCCACCGTATTGGTGGATATTCCCTGCGCTTCCGAAGGATTCTCCCGGGTATTACTGCGGGAAAACTTTAAGCCCTATGTTTACCGGTACAGTTTAACGCTGCCCGGAAAACCGGTCTTGAGCAAAGAAAAAATTTATGGCACTGTTAATGAGCGCCTGTCCACAAAGCCGGTTTCTTGAGGGACAGACGCTCCAAGGCCGCTTTCCCAAAAACTGAAGGGGAAAGCCCTATGTGGTTCAAAATATCGAGTTTTGAACCGCCGCCAGTAAAAACGGGAGATTCCCAGGAGTAGGAAAATTGAATGGCATTCCAGATCGATGAGGTAAAAATAAAAAAACATTTGGCTGATTTTCTTGAAAAAATTCATACCGAGGCGGACCCGGATCTCTTAAACGCCTACCGTTCCCTTATCAGGCGGGAAGTATCCTTGTTTAAAAGATCCTACCTGAGCGCCTATCTTTTGATGTTATTTGAAGGACAAAACAACCAGGGGCGTTCCGGCAGGCACGGGAAACGGGGCCCCCCGAAAGACCGGGGAGAGGCCGGCCCTTACCCCCTGGGGGATGAAGAGTCGTCCCGGTTGTTTATCGGCATAGGCAGGAACCGCAAGGTCTTTCCCCGGGAACTCCTGGGGCTCATCAACGCCAAAACCGCGGTGCCCCGGGAGGATGTGGGGGCCATCCGTATATTGGATAACTATTCCTTTGTGCAGGTCCGTACCACATCGGCGGATAAAATCATCGAAGCCCTGAACGGCATCTCCTTTCGGGGCAGAACCCTGGTGGTAAACTACGCCCGGAACCGGAAGGAAGGATCCGCGGAAGAAAGCGAGCCGGACTTGTTCGGCGGGGAGGATCCCCCGGGTCTAGCGCAGGAAGAAGATAGCCATACCGACCAAAACTATCATTCCGATAAAGAATATATTAACGACTAATCCGATCAGGAGCATGAGCCAGGAGATTACCTCAAAAAGACGGCCCCTCAGGGTATATGCCTTGGCCAGGGTCTCAGGTTCCCCCGGCATTGCCCCCCAGGGGGCGAAGAGATCCCGGGGCTGGCCGGGAAGCTGCTCCGGGTCCGCCCCCGGATCGCCGTCCGCTCCGGTTTGCCCCCCGTCCATGGCGCCGAACACATACCAATTTCTCCCCTTACGGAGGGGCTCCCCGGGAATAAGCAGGGGAACCGCCTTTTCATCGCCGGGCAGGGCGGCACAGGATACATACCCGTAGGATTCGCCGTCCGGGAGCACGGCTCTGTTTTCCCCCGGGGAAAAATACCAGAGGGGAAGCCTGACCAAATCACGGCAGAAATGGTAAATCCCGGCCTGCCGCCTCAGCCGCCGGTACAGCATGGTAAAGATCATCCCCGGCGGCAGGAAGGGGTAGAAGGGGATAAACAGGGCAATAAACGTGGCAATCGAGGTCAAGCGGAAGGCGGGTCTTGAAAGGAAAGAAAAGGCCATGACTATCAGGGAGAAGGCCCCCAAGGTCAGGCCGTAGGGGGTAATCCGGTTCCAATATTTGTTTTGGTGCTGCCCCGCCCGGATGATCCCGTTGGTCAGGGAACGTTCCGGCCCATCGTAAAATATGACCAGCAGCGGGTTTTCCTTGGTGGAAACAAAGGTCATCCGGTTGTCCAGGGGCCGCAGCAGTCCGCCGACAAAAACCCGGGCTCCCTCGGTCAGGGCGGAAACCCGGTCCCAGCGGATCCGTTCCGGCGCTTCCTCGTCGGAATAGAAGGTCTCCGGCGCGTCTTCACCCTTGGGCATGGGGAAAAGATAGGTCTGAGCCCCGGCAATGGACACGGGAACGGTGAGTTTTGTACTCCGGATCCACAGGGTGCGCCCGTCGGTGGACTCAAAACCCCCGATAAACCGGAAAAGCCCTTCCTCCGTGGTTTGGTAAGCGGTATAATCCAGAAAAGGTTTCAGCCTGAGCTTGTTAAACCACTGCTGGAAATTCCGCCAGGAGCGGTGGTTGAAAATGGCCCCCACCACCGGAACGAGGCCGTACCAGAAAACAACCAGGGCAATGATTACTAGCAAATGATAGATTCTCAGGGTATAATACCTCCATGATTTACCATATTCCGGTAGGGGCCATAGCGACCAACTGTTGGATCCTCCCGGCCGATTCAGCCGGCTCAGGGAAACCCGAACCCCAGGACGGCATCGTTATCGATCCCGGAGCGGACGCCCCGGCGATTATCGCCCGGCTCCACCGGCTTTACCTCCGGCCCCGGTATATTATACTAACCCACGGTCATTTTGACCATATCGCCGCCCTCCCGGATCTGGTCAAGGCCTTTAAGGGAAGCGGCCCCATGGAAATAGCGATTCACCAGTATGACGAGGATTACCTGGGTCCCCGGGCCTACGGGAAACACCGGTGGAGCTTTGCCGTTACCGGGATCGACTACCTGGACGCCTTCTGGCAAAATCTGCCTTCCCCCACCCGGCTTCTCTCCGAAGGGGACGCCATCGGCCCCTTAAAGGTCTTCCATCTGCCCGGGCACACCCCCGGTTCGGTGGGATTGTTCATGGAAGAGGAAAAGATCCTCTTTAGCGGGGATACCCTGTTTAAGGCGGGGATCGGCCGCACCGACCTTCCCGGCGGGGATTGGGACGCCATTCAAATAAGCCTGGACCGGGTTTTGGACATGGACCGGGCAATTACCATTTACCCCGGCCACGGCCCCATCACCACTATCGCGGAAGAACTGGACCGGAAATGGGACTAACCCCGCGGCTTTCCCAAAACCAACCGGGTTGGGGGGGATGCTCCCCTTGGGGGAATTTTCCAAAGCCGGGTTAAAAAAAGAGCCGCCGCCGAAAGGAGGAAAACGGCGGCGGCGAAAAAAAGTAAATCATGGAGGAGGTCTTACATATAATATAACAAAATGCCTCCGGGGGAGTTACAAAAAAATAAAAACTTACGTAAAAAACTTCACCAATTGAGTATATACTGCACTCCGGTAGAAACCCGCAGGGCCGCGCCTATATCCGCCCGCCGGTTGTCGTCCAGGCTGGGATCTTTGCGATAGGACTGCCAGGCAATCTCCCCGTAGAACGAAAAGGAGCCCCCGCCGACTTTAAAAGAGCGGGGCGCCACCGCAATGCCTATCTCCCCCAGCCAGCTGTTCCCGCCGGTATACGGCCGGCTTTCGCCGCCGGTATCCAGCGCCGGCGATCCGATGGTAAAGGCGGGGCCCGCAAAAAACCTGACAACTTCCTTATATCCCGCGGAAATCGCTATGGGCATCCGAAAAACATGGAGGGCCGTATCCCATTGGGGCCGGATTTCCAGCCCGATCCTGATGGGGAAAGCCCGGATGGGAATATCATAAAAAAGCCCGGTCTGCATGACCGCCCCTCTAAAAACGCCGCTGTCTTCCAATAAACTGTTCCAGGAAGGGGCCAGAGCGAATCCCAAATGGAAGGGACCCGGCTCATCCCCGGCGGTTTTACCCCCCGCCGGCAGGACCCCGGGACCCGCCGGGGGCAGGATCCTTCCGGCCCCGGCAAAGGCATCTTTCCAGTATTTCGCGCCGAGTTTGGAATAGATCACCCCGGTTTTTTCTCCCGAAGAAGCGGAGTGGATGAATCTGCCCTTGCCGGCGTAGATGCCCACATGGGAGAGGGGGGCGCTGGTATTAAAAAACACCAGATCCCCGGGCATAAGGTTTTCCTCCAGGATGGGCTCCACCCAGGCGTGGAGTTCGGCGGTGGTCCGGGGGACATCCATTCCCAGGCCGTCCCGAAAGCTGAGGTAGACCAGGCCGGAGCAGTCCAGGCCCTGCCGGTCCGTGCCCCCGTAAAGATACGGGGTCCCCTGATACTGCTCCGCCGCGGCGATCACCCGGGAACGGTCTTCCGGGGCAGCGGAGGATTCGGCGTCAAGGGGTATGACGGCAAAAAGCCTATTTCCCGGCAAGACCGCCAGGAGGAAAAAAAAGGTCCGTTTAAGACCAAAAAACTTCACCTTCATATTCCAATTATCGGTAAAAGCCGGTTTCTTTTCCATCTCCGCGGCTAAAAAAAGTGCCTGACCCCATGGGTGATTAGTTGTGGGGGCAGGCACCACCGCTAGATATAGCGTCTGGGGTCAGGCTCCACCCCCTACATCTAGCAGTGCACCAGGGCATACTAGGATCAGACCCCGCCGGCGGGGTCTGACCCCATGGGCGGTTAGCGGTCAGACCTCCTGTGTGGAGGGCTGACCCCGCTAGCGGGGGTCAGGCACCACCGCTAGATATAGCGTCTGGGATCAGGCTCTACCCCCTACATCTAGTACCGGCATCTTCCCCCCATCGAAGGCGTCTGCTTTTTGCCTTCTCAGCCATGCCGCGGGGGAGCGGAAATTCCCCCGGTACACGCGCCCGATAACGCCCGCGAAACATTGAGCGTGTTGACTCCAAAAAAGTAACACGGCGTAGGCCCCAAAAAAGCTACGGTTCCCGGGAAAGGCCTCAGGCCGCCTGGAATTCCCCGCCGGAGAAGACCCACGGAACCGGAGGTTCCCGGGCTGCGAAGGCGGACTCTACAGGTTAGTGAGCCGGGGGAATTCCCGCCCCCGCCCCCCCGCGGACTTCGCGGATAAGGCGCAAAAAGCAACCGCGGTGGTTACTTTCGCTTGTTTCTGTCCTCAAGATACAGGTCTATGGGTATCACCCCAAAACTAATGATCCCGCAGAACCCCATAGCAGCCGCTGTTGTTCGCTGTATGATGGTGTAGGTAATTTCAGAGGAGTGCTGGATTACACCTAAAATGGCGGCCAGGGCGAACATCGCCAGGATGGCGGCTCCAAATAATTTCCAAAATATAGAGCCTTTCCCAAAACCCGGTTGGCTTTGGGAAAGGCTTTGGAAAAAGCGGTCTGAAGCCCGCTTTTTCCCCCTAAATCTAAGGTTGTTTTCCCAAAACTGATGTTTTGGGAAAGCCTCTCCTGTCTTTTTTATAGTCGCGGCCGTTCCACAACGCGCGGCCATGGAACAGGCGCGGTTTTCGCCCGCCGAGAAAGCCAAAACGAGAAAAGGTCCTTCAAAAAGACAGGGATCAGATTCTGAGTTTTAAAAGTATCGGGGTTTTTGTGGTACGATGATTCGTTTTTTCGATGATGTTCAACAAGAAACGGGAAAAGGCGGTTCCGCTGTTTTTTGCTCCCAGGAGCATCACGCCCCGCAGCGGGGAGCATGAAGACCCCCTGGCCCTGCTGAGTGTTGAGGTCCCTTCTGCCAGGCAGTCGATGGTATAGTCAACCTGGGAGAAAAACCCTTCAGACATAGGCCCCCGGTGTTTAAAAGCCCCGGAAGAAAAGGGTTCCACCGCCGCAAAGGTAAAAGTCCCCAGTATGATACAAACCAGCGCGGACGCTAAGATGAGGCGGGGCCTTTTTTTCACCCGGAACCATTGCATGGTATGGTGCTACTATGGTTCCGGGGTTTTTGCAACACCGGAGCGCGCCCGCTGAGGATAAACCCATAGAAATTTTATCCTCCTCTTTTGGGCGCATCCGGCCGCGTCGAACCTCCGGTTCGCCGTGGCCGGACCGGGCTTTCCGCTCCAATTCCTCAGCGCTACCGCAGGTAAAGGGCTTTACCTGCGGTAACGCTTGCGGGATTTCCGCTTCAATCCCTTGCGCGTTCCCCGCGGGAGCCTCTTTTCCCCGCCGTGATAGCGGTAAACCGGCTGTACGCGATTCTATGGGTTATTCTGGCGCCCTTTTTCAAAGGAAGCGGCGCAATTTTCCGGGGCAATGCGTTTGCCGCCCCTGCCGGGTTACAAATTCCGCTCCCCGGGTCTGCCGTAGCCGCCGCAGCCCGGTCCGTAACGAACGACAAAACAGAGCATTTCCCAAAACCCGGTTGGTTTTAGGAAATGCTCTTGAAAAAGCGGTCTTAAAGCCCGCTTTTCCCCATAAATCTAAGGTTGCTTTCCCAAAAGCTGAAGTTTTGGGAAGGCCTCAACATATAGAAGTTTTCATAACCGGTTTCGTATTTAAAAAGCCCCTCCGGCTTGATGGTTTTCCCAGGAGTTCGTTGTGCTTCGCACATAAAACCTCCAAAAATCGCCGGTTAGGCGATTTTTACCCCGCAAACTCCGAAAGCAGGCCGGATAATCCTCCGGGGTACGGTACACATTGCAACCAAACCGGGAAAGGAGCTTGCCTCCCTCCCCGGTTTTTTTCTTATGGCGATGATGGGTCCCAATTTGACCAGGTGTCTTCCGGGCCGCTGGGGTCAACGTAGACCCAAGAACCGGACTGCCCGCTGGCGTAGAGTCGGAGTGATGAATTCGCTCTTTTGTTATGCCAAGTGCCTCCATCCAGATAAACCGCATCGCCATTGCCTGAGGCGGTGTTATCTGCGGGACGCCAATTAGTATAGCCAAAAATGGTCCCCCCTTTTATATTGAAGGTTCCGGAATATACAAACACCCCGCCGCCGTCTTGAGAGGTTTCATTGCCGATTATTTCCCCACTCTCCATGATGAAGGTCCCGGTATTGTTATATACGCCGCCGCCATAGGTAGCGGTGTTACCGGATATTGTCCCCCAACTGGTAAAGGCCCCGGTGTTATATAGACCCCCGCCGTTGGAAGCGGTGTTGCCGGATATTGCCCCCCCGCCCCACATGGTAAAAGTCCCGGTATTATATACGCCGCCGCCATTGGAAGCGGTGTTCCTGCCGGATATTTCCCCGCCCCGCATCACGAAGTCCCCGGTGTTATACACGCCGCCGCCGCCGTTGCTAGAGGCGGTGTTGCCGGATATTTCCCCGGCTTCCATCTTGAAGCTCCCGCTATTATATACACCGCCGCCGTCTTCGTCATTGTTGCCGGATATTTTCCCAGCCTCCATGGTGAAGGTCCCGGTATTATGCACGCCGCCGCCGCCATGGTAGGCATAGTTGCCGGATATGGCCCCGCCCTTCATGATGAAGGTCCCGGCATTATGTACTCCACCGGTGTTGGTGGATATTTCCCCGGCCTCCATGATGAATTTCCCGGTACTACCCACATACACCCCGTTCCCATTGCCGCGTTCGTCTGATTTGTTGTCTTTAATTGCCGCGCTTGCGCCCGCAAGATACAGGGTTCCATAGTTGATTACCCCGATCCCTCCCCCGGCGTTACCAGCGGTGGTATTGGTATTTTCCCCGACCACCGCGCCGTCCTCAAGAACCAGGGTTCCCCCGTCTACCGTGATAACCGGGGCCGTATTATCCCCTATACCTGCCAGGGTGATGTTCCGCAGGTAGAGGGTAACCCCTGACCCCACGGTGATCACCGCGCTTCCCGTCCCGGACCCGGTGAGCTGTACCTTCCGGCCGCGGCCGTCGATTCGGACGAATTGGGGACTGTTCGATGAGTTCAATACCGCCCCCGCTGTCCCCAGGCTGCCGGACGCAAGGCTCACGCCTTCAGTCCCCGGCGATATGTCTATGTAGAAGGCCGCGGCCTCGCTCGTAAACCCGTCCTTGGCCGCCCGGATCCGCCACAGGGCGCTTCCCTCCGTGCCTTCAGACGCGAAGGATCCGGTGAACTCCTTATACACCACCGTAATGCTCCGGCTCTCCGTCCCGCTCTGATCCCCAATAGGACCGCTGTTTACCAGGCCGGCGCCGTAGTCGAAGGGCGTGGAGTCAAACTTGTACCCGTCCTTTGCCCGCAGGGTTATCTGCGCCCGGTAAATGATGTCGCAGCGGAAGGCCGCCATGGGACTCATCATCTGGTCCCCCTGGGTGGTGTAATAATCCCAGCTCACGGTCCCGGTTACCCCATTCTTATCAAAGGCCCATACCGGGGTTTTCCCTGCCACCGGCAGGGGGATGTAGGCCGCCAAATCGTAATTGAGCACCTCTCTCCGGACAGGAGTCGCCTCGAATGTAACCGTTACGGTCTCCATTCCCCCGCCGCCGGAAATACCCGTATACGCCGGGGGATACCTCGGGTCGGCGCGCATGTGGGTAAAATCCGTGTCCGTCAGAACCGCGGGGAACACAAACCCGGGAGCCGCGGTCAGAACCGCCTCCGCTTGGTAGGTCTCACCATATTGGAAAACTTCCCCCCTCATGGGCGCGTCGGCCCCCTCCTTCCAGCTCACTTTTCCGCTGTACGCCAGGGTGGGGCTGATAAACGAGGTTACGGGGGTCCCTCCCGCATAGGGCGCGGGGATGAGTTCCGTCAAGTCTATGGGATGGTCTATGATTTTCGCCGCCGCCGCCGCCCGGTAGGTTATGGTACTCAGGACGCGCCGGGACGGGTCCCCGTTCGCTCCGGGCTGCACGGCTACCGAACCCGCGGGATACTGAAAATTCAGCCCCGAGTCAAAGCTCCAGCCGTTTTTCGCGCTGATGGTGATGTCCGCCTGGTACACCTCACCCATAGCAAACCTGCTCAAGGCTCCGGTTATATCGCTGCCCTCCGCGTCCTTCCAGACCGCCTGAACGTCCAGGTCTCCCCGGTTCAGGGTGGTTACCGGCTCAGCTCCCGCCACGGGCACGGGCACATACACCTGCAGGTCGTAGCTCCCGATCACCAGGGCGCCGGTGTTGTTCCGCTCCCGGATGTAATCTTCCCCCAGGGGCAGGGCGCAGCCGGCAGCCAGAGCCCCGGCGGCGCAGAGAATCAAAAAGACAGCGGGAAAAGGCACCCGCGGGTTATGGTTATGGATCCGCATTGTACACTCCTATCTTACGCTATAAATCTAAGGTTGCTTTCCCAAAAACTGAAGTTTTGGGAAAGCCTCGCTATAAGGGACATTTCCCAAAGCCGAAGTATTGAAAAGAGAGAGCCTTTCCTAAACCCCGCTTTTTCCCCTTAAATCTAAGGTTGTTTTCCCCAAACTGATGTTTTGGGAAAATCTTGAGATTGTTCTGTTTTTTGAAAAAAAGCCTTATCTACCCCGGCTTGGCACGGTTCTTGCCGGAGGGGAGCGGGCGAGAAATTGAGAAGGGTTGAGCACTTCCCAAAGCCGGTTGGTTTTGGAAAAGTCTTGGATAATATGGGTCATGGCTTCCTCTTTTTATTTGCCGACGTATCACCGCTCTCCCAGTCAGCTTAAGAAAATTTTATCATTGCGTTTACTGAGCCTGTTTCAAAATCCGGTTGGTTCTAAAACAACTTCTATTAAGCATAATATACTGCATTACGGCGGAGAAATCAAATTTTTTTCAACATTTGCGGAATTTTTGGAGCAGCCTCACGTTACTGAAAATGCCGATAAATCTAAGGTTGCTTTCCCCAAAACTGAAGTTTTGGAAAAGCTTCTACCCCTACTGGGCTACAAATTCCGCGCCCCGGGTCTGCTTAACCGTAAGGGAACTGAGGGACAGATACAGATAGGGGTATCCGTCTTCATCGTAGCTGTCCAATACCCCCACCGCTTCGACCCAGGCGTCTTCCTCGGGGTACTTCTTCTGATCGGGGTTGTCCCAGGCCACCTCGAACCCCGCGTTTCCGTCGTAGCTGCAGCAGCCCGGTCCGTAACGGATGACATAGCAATAGAAGTTTTCATACCCGATTTCGTATTTAAAAAGCCCCTCCAGCTTGATGGTTTTCCCCAGATAATCCTCCGGGTTAAGGTACACATCGTTGGTTTGGGCGATAAACATCTTTTCCTTTATTTCGATTACGCCGCCCGATTCCCGGGCAGGTCCTTCCAGGATCCCGTGGTTTTTTACCGCCTCCGCATCCGGGATATCCCCGCCGGCGGCAAAATCCCCCGGGGCCTCCGCCTCGGCGGAATAACCGGGGATAATCACCGCCTGAGTACCGGCCTGGTTTCTCGGGGCCGGGCCGATCCGGTTTCCGCAAGCCCCCAGGGCAAGCAAAAGCAAAACGATTCCCCCCAGCCGGTGTAATCCGGCGATACCGGGGACGACTCCCCGTGAGCCTTTCCGCGTATCACTGACAGCCTGAGGCAGGTTGATTTCTTTCATTTCTGCGCGATCCCTTTAAAAGATTTGATCCCCCAAAACAAGAGGAAAGCCAGGATGTTGATGATCACCACACTGGCGCCGGTGGGGGTGGCGGCGACATAGGAGATCACCACCCCGATAAAAAAACAGATCACCGAAACCAAAGCGGAACAGATGGTTACGGTTTTAAATTTCTTGCAGACCCTCATGGCGGTAAGGGCGGGAAAAATAATCAAACTGGAAATAAGCATGGCCCCCATCATCCGCATCCCCAGCACGATGGTGATGGCGGTAAGGAAGGCGATCAGCATATTGTACACCCCGGTTTTGGTGCCCGTGGCTTTGGCGAAGGTTTCGTCAAAGGTAACCGCAAAGATTTTATGGTAAAAGACGATAAAAAGGAAAAGGACTACGATGGACAGAATGATGCTCAGGGTAACGTCGTTTTTATTCATCGCCAGGATGCTGCCGAAAAGGTAGTT
>JAISOO010000183.1 GCA_031275595.1 Spirochaetaceae bacterium
GTTTTCCCAAAACATCAGTTTTGGGAAAGGCTCCTATAATTCCAGGAAATTCGGGACAGGTCATACCGTTACCCCCGGGGGCCGCGCCGCCGCCGGTTTTACCGCCGCCTTGGGATGAACATTTTTCCCAACAGAGCCGCCAGGATCTGCTGACAGAGCATCCCCAATATGGCAGGCAAGGCCGCGGCCTCGGGGAAAAATTCTATGGCCAGGGTCGCCGAAGCGCTGATGTTCCGCAGCCCCGAGGCAAAAAAGAGGGTGGTCTGTTTTGCCGGACTCAAGCGTCCGATACGGCCCGTCAGGTGGGCGCCGATAAATCCCAGAGCGGTAAAGATCACGCAGCTTATTCCCACAAGCCAGAAAACAGGCTCCTGGGGCCGCACCTGGACCGCGATGGCGGCGGTGTTTGCGGAGACCACCAGGGTAAGGCAGAGCTTTGCTGCCGGACTCACGCAGGGGGATATGATCCGGGGTATTTTCCCCCGGCTTGTTTCGTTTAATAAGACGCCGATAATCGTGGGGAATACCACCATAAAAAAGAGGGAGACCGTTATTCCGGCCATATCCAGGGTCAGGGATGTTCCCAGGAGCAGGGTTACCGTACCGGGAACTACCAGGGGGGCGCAGAGGGTATCCAGCAGGATAATAGTCAGGGATAGGGCGGGATCTCCCCCATACATGGAAACCCAGATAAACCCGGATACGGCGGTGGGTATGGAAAAAAGCAAAACATACCCCGAAACAATATCCTGGCTGCCGCTCAATACGAGCCTGGATACAAGAAATACGAGTCCGGGCATAAACCCATGGGTAAAAAGAAAAAAGAGCAGCACCGGTTTAGGATCGGTTACCGCCCTGCCCAGGTCCCGGGCCCGTAATTTTATGGCCCCCGATAAGGTCATAATCCCAAACAGCCAGGGGACCCAGGGCCGCAAAATGATGAATACCCGGGGGAACAGCATACCGGCCAAAACCCCGCAGGGAATTAAAAGCGGCATTAACCGGTCCAGGAGCTGATTTACCGCGGCAGCCGATTCCGCGAAGGTCTGGTTACGGGACATGGGCTTACTATAAAGCAAGATAAAAAAAATAATAAGCCCGGGGAGGCTTTCCCAAAACTTCAGTTTTTGGGAAAGCCTCCGGGTCGGCTTGTTTCAAAATCCGGTTGGTTTTATAATCATCCCAGGGGCATTCCCAAAACATCAGTTTTGGGAAAACAACCTTAGATTGAGGGGGAAAAAGCGGGCTTCAGACCGCTTTTTCCAATGCCTTTCCCAAAGCCAACCGGGGTTTGGGAAAGGCTCCAATTTGGAGAGATATGAAAGATATTAAAAACAAAATCATCCTCATTACCGGCGGAGGGAGCGGTATCGGACGGCTTTTGGCCCTGGAGCTTGCGGAGCGGGGGGGGCGGGTAGTGGCCTGGGATCTGAATCAAAGGGCCCTCGGGACCCTGGAAGCCGAAGGCCGGCAGAAGGGTCTTTTTATTAAAGGTATGGTCTGCGATGTGACGGACCGGGATGCGGTTTATGCCGCCGCGGAGGTTCTGACCAGGGAATTGGCTCCCGTGGATATCCTGGTGAATAACGCGGGGATCGTTTCCGGTTCCTCTTTTTTGGAAACCCCCGATAAAAAGCTCGTCAAAACCATGGAAGTCAATGCTATGTCCCATTTTTGGACTTGTAAGGCCTTTCTTCCTTCCATGATAGCCCGGAACAGCGGACATTTGGTGACCGTATCTTCCGCCGCGGCCCTTATCGGCGTCCGGGGCCTCGCCGATTATGCGGCCAGTAAATTCGCCTCCTTTGGGTTCCACGAATCCCTGCGGATGGAACTCCGCAGTCGCAAAAGTGCGGTTAAAACCACGGTGGTTTGTCCGTTTTTTATTGATACCGGGTTATTCCGGGGGGTAAAAACCAAATTCCCCCTGTTTTTTCCCATACTAGAAAGCGATTATACCGCCCGCCGTATCGCCCTGGCCATACTCCGGAACAAAAAGCAGCTTTTTTTGCCCTGGTTTATCCACAACATCTATTTTCTCAGGCTGCTGCCCCCGGCGGGGTTTGATTTTATGGTGAATTTTTTGGGTATAAATCATTCCATGGATAATTTTATCGGAAGGGGGGAGGAAAATGACTAATATTGGAGAAAAGGTTCCGGGAGGAAAGGGCCTCCAAAACACGGCGCGGGCGGCGGAAAAAATACAGGCCGCCCGGAAGGCGCAAGGCTTATGGGCGGCCCTTCCCTATAGGGAACGGGCCCGGCGGCTCAAAAGGGCTGCCGGATACCTGGGGGATCATTTTGATGAACTGACGGAACTGATCCACCGGGAAAACGGCAAAGTAAAAATCGATGCCCTGGCAGCGGAGGTACTCCCCGCGGTGATGGCCCTTTCCTATTACATCAAGGAGGGGAAAAAATTTCTGGCTCCCCGGGCCCTGCGGGGGGGAAACCTCCTCATGTTCAACAAAAAAAGCCGGATGATCTATAAACCCTACGGGGTAGTGGGGATCATCTCCCCCTGGAATTATCCCTTTGCCATCCCCTTTTCCGAGGTGGTCATGGCCCTGCTCGCGGGAAACGCCGTGATCCTCAAGGTCGCTTCGGACACCCCGGGGGTCGGCCGGGCGCTGGAGGCGGTATTTACCGCCGCGGATTTACCGGATGACCTTTTCTCGTATATAGAAATGCCCGGAAAAGAAGCCGGCCCGGCTTTTATCACCGGCGGGGTGGACAAACTTTTTTTTACCGGATCTACCGCGGTGGGCCGGGAGCTTTTGGCCCTGTCCGCCCCCCGGCTTCTTCCCCTGGTACTGGAACTGGGAGGCGCCGACGCCGCCATAATCTGCGACGACGCGGATCTGGACCGGGCCGCCGCGGGCATCCTCTGGTCGGGTTTTTCCAACGCGGGTCAGTCCTGCGGGGGGGCCCAGCGCATCCTGGTCTGCCGGCCGGTTTATGAGGCTTTTCTGAAAAAACTCTGCGGCCTGGTGGAAAAACTCAGGGTGGGGAAAGAGGGCGATATGGGGCCCATGACCACCCTCAGGCAGAAACAGGCGGTACAAAAGCAGGTTGAAGCCTGTGTCGCCGATGGAGCCCGGATAGCGGCCCAAAGTCCCGGAGGCAGCTTCCAGGACGAAAGCCTCTTTGCCCCGGCCCTGGTGCTTACCGGGGTACATGAAACCATGCCGGTGATGAGGGAGGAGATCTTCGGCCCCGTCGTCGCGGTGGTGCCCGTGGAGGACGACGGCGAGGCCCTGCGGATTGCCAACAGCTCATCCTATGGGCTTACCGGTTCGGTCTGGTCCCGCGATCATCGCCGGGCGAAAAAGCTGGCCGCCGGGATCAACGCCGGGGCGGTGATGATAAACGATCACCTCATGTCCCATGGCTTGGCGGAAACCCCCTGGGGGGGCTTTGGCGATTCCGGCCTGGGTAAAACCCACGGCGAAGCGGGCTTTCGGGAGATGTTGAAAGCCCAGGTTGTGGTGGACGATCTGCTCCCGGGAATAAAACGGAACCTCTGGTGGCAGCCTTATTCGGAGCAGACCTATCAGGGTATCCGGGCCATTACGGAGTTATTGGCGGGAACCACCCTGGGCAGGCGGCTCAAAGCCCTTCCCCGGGTTATGAAGATCGTTTTCCGTTACTGGGAAAAGTGAGGGGGTTCTCCGGCCCGGTATAAAAGATCGTAAAGCTCCCCGGAGAGGGTGAACTGGTTTTTCCCGGCCCGGAGCAGGGCAATATGGTGATCCCGCGCGGCGTCCTCCATGTCCTGGGGAATAGGCCGGGAATTACAGATAATAATAACCGGGATATGTTTAAGGACTGCCGCGGCCACGGTATTTTTATGGGCCTGAATCGTCAAAAGGGCGTCCCCTTCCGTCGCGTGGGCCAGCACGTCCGAAAGCAGATCCGACGTATAGGCCCCCCGGAGGTTTACATCCTCAAAATCGTCCTGGATTATTTCGGCCCCGATACGGGCCGCGGTTTCCCGAATCGTCATCGCTTTCCGGGGGGGGCGCGGGTGTTTTTTATACGCATATATAAAACATAGGGGGTTCCCGCCGTGAGCGTCAACACCGCACCTGGCTTTGCCGGGGGCTAAAGGGCCGGCTGCTCAATAACAGAACCGTCTTCCTCCCGAATCTGGACCCGGCGGATCTTGCCGCTGATGGTTTTGGGGAGTTCGGCAGCAAATTCCACGATCCGGGGATATTTATAGGGGGCGGTGGTTTTTTTTACATGGTTCTGGAGTTCCAGTTTCAGTTCCTCCGAAGGTATCCACCCTTTGGCAAGTACCACCGTGGCCTTGACTACCGTTCCCCGGTCAGGATCGGGAACCCCGGTCACGGCGCATTCCAGGACCGACGGGTGTTCCAAAAGGGCGCTTTCCACTTCAAAGGGGCCGATACGGTAACCGGAACTTTTGATCACGTCATCCGCCCGGCCCACAAACCAGTAATAACCGTCCTCGTCCCGCCAAGCCATATCCCCGGTATAATAAATGTCATCATGCCAGACGCTGGCGGTCAGGGCCTCATCCCGGTAATACCCGCCGAACATCCCCGGGGGCTTCCGTATCCCGGTACGAACCACGATCTCTCCTTCCTCCCCCATATCACAGGAGGAGCCGTCATCCCGGATCAGGTCGATATCATAACCCGGAGAGGGCTTTCCCATGGAGCCCGGCTTCGGTTCCAGCCAGGGATACGTGGCCATAGTCACGGTGAGTTCCGTCTGACCGTAGGCTTCTTTCAGCCGGAGCCCGGTAGCGCTTAAAAACTGTTCGTATATTTCCGGATTCAGGGGTTCCCCCGCCACGGAACAGTATTTGAGGGCGGAAAAATCATAACGGGAAAGATCCTCTTTGATAAAAAAACGGTAAATGGTAGGGGGAGCGCAGAAGGTGGTAACCCGGTATTTGCTGATTGTTTCCAGCATGGCCGCGGGGATAAACCGGTCGTAATCGTAGACAAAAATCGTCGTACCGCAGAGCCATTGGCCGTAGAACTTTCCCCAGGCGGCCTTGGCCCAGCCGGTATCCGCCACGGTCAGGTGGAGCCCGCCATCCTGGCCGCGGAGCCAGAATTTGGCAGTCAGGATATGCCCCAAGGGGTAGGCAAAATCATGGCGGACCATCTTGGGCATTCCCGTGGTACCGGAGGTAAAATAAAGAAGCATCATATCGCTGTTGGTATTGATCCCCGGAAGCCGGGGAAAATCCGGGGACGCTTTGGATAAAAGGGCGTTAAAATCCGCCCAGGGCAAGCCTTTCCCTTGGAGCTCACGCTCCGGGGGGGTATGAACGGAACGGACAAAGGCCTTATACCGCAGGATGTTATGGCCCTCCTCCCGGAGTTTTGCCTCCGCCTCATCCACCTTGCGCAAAACCTGTTCATCATCCACACAGAGGATCCCCGCCGCATCCGCCGCCTTACAACGGTACACGATATCTTTGGTGGTAAGCAGGTGGGTGGCGGGGATAGCCACCGCCCCGATCTTATGGAGGGCCAGGAGGACCGGCCAATATTGCCAGCGGCGTTTGAGGATCACCAGGATAGGATCCCCCTTGCCTATCCCCGCGGAACAAAACACGTTGGCCGCCTGGTCGGAGAGGCGTTTTATGTCGGCGTAGGTAAACACCGCCTCCGCTCCCTTCTCGTCGCACCACACCAGGGCCCGTTCCCGGGGCTTTTCCTCGGCCAGCACGTCCGCCACGTCATAGGCGAAATTAAAATTCTCAGGGATCGTCAGGGCAAAATGGCTTATAAAATCTTCATAGGATTCAAATTCCGCCTGCGGCAAAAAACGTTCAAGCATATCTATACTCCTGCGGTAAAATTACCAAAAGCGGTTTTTTATTCCGGCTGAGCTTGTTCCAAAAACCGAAGTTTTGGAACAGCCTCGGTTACAATACCATGGCCAAAAAGCGGGCCCGTTTTCCTCCCAGGGCTTTCATGCCGTGGGGCTCATTGGAATCGTAATATATACAATCCCCGGGACCCAATTCCGATTCATGTCCCCCTACGGAGATTAACAAACGACCCTCCAGGACGTAGTTAAATTCCTGACCCGGGTGGGTATTGAGGCTGAGGGGTTTGGTTTCCGTATCGGGATTTACCTCCACCAAAAAGGGTTCGCCCTTTTTACGGTGAAAATTGTAGGCTAAATTCCAATAGGTATACATAGGCCGGCGGCTCACCGCCGGGGCGTTACCGGAACGGGTAATACAATAGGTTTTAAGCCGGGAGGGCTCCCCGCTGATCAGTTCGGTCAAATCCACCTTGAACCGGGCCGCAATTTCCACCAGGACCCCAATGGGAAAATCCTCTTCCCCCGCTTCCCAGCGTCCGTACTCCACGGGATTAAAGGACAATTCCTGGGCCAGGGTTTCCACGGAAATTTCCTCAATTTCCCGCAGAACCCGCACCCGGGCGGCAATTTCACGAACCTCGTCAGACATAGCTCCTCCCCTGTCCTTATTTGTAATGATTTTTAGGAAAAAGCGCAAGTCATCGTATCTTTTTTTGAGTTTTTCTTTTTTCTTATCCCCATGATTCCGAGAATAATAATAATGAAATTATTATTATTATATGAAAAAGAAGAAAAAAGCAGGGCGGACCGGCTGGTCAGATTTATTAAACGAAAAAAATATGATTTAACGGTTTCCTCCTGTGCCGTTAAGCCCGGCCGGCCTGAGTCTTTAGCGGATTGTTTTTTCGGTTCTTCCCATATTATGGCGCTTCTCTTAAAATCCCCGGCCTTTACCCCCTGGTTTGCCTTTACGGCGGGGTTTTCCCTGGGCGCCGGCCATCCCCTGCTCTGTTATTCCGCCCTTACCGAGGGGGTTCATCTTCCGCGGACGGATTATTTTATCCTGATTCGTAACGATAAGGACCTGGACGCCTATCTCGCCGTGGAAACAGAAGCATGGGCTCAAAAAGAAGCGTACCGCCAGGCAAAGGCGGCCCTCCTGGACATGGGGATCCCTTTTAACGAGGAATCCCTGGAGAATTGCATCCGGGAACGGAAAAACCAGGCGGTTTCCTATTTTATCAACGCGGGTTTTTCCCCCAACGCCCGGGATAAATTCGGGGTTCCCCTGTTAAACCTTGCCGCCCGGGCGGGGGACTGGAATATCGTTAAACTTTTACTCAAAGCCGGCGCATCGGTAAACCTCCAGGCGGAAGACCGGGGGACTACCGCCCTCATCGACAGTACCGCGGGAAAACACATCGACATTATGGAACTGCTGCTGGAAGCCGGGGCGGATGTGAACCTGAAAAGCAAGGACGGACAATCGGCCCTGATCATCGCCGTCGGCTTAAATGACGAAGTTTCCACCGCGTTGTTACTTAAAGCGGGAGCAAACGCCGATGAGCCCGACAGTCTGGGGGCAAGCGCCCGGAAATATGCCATGCTTTTTAATAAGCCCGCCATGGTGGAGCTTTTTAAGACCTATGCCGGCCAATAAGGGCCTTTTTTGGAGTTTGTCATGAATACCGCGGAAGAACTATTCGAAAAAATTTCCGGCGCCCGCCACTGTATCGCCCTGACCGGGGCGGGGATAAGTACCCTTTCGGGGATCCGGGATTTTCGGGGAAAAAACGGCCTTTATAACGAAGAAGGGACGGAAAAGATCTTTGACATTGATTATTTCAGGATAGATCCTTCTTTTTATTATAAGGCCGCGGGCTCCTTCATCTATAATATCCATGAAAAAGAACCCTCGGTGGTTCATACAACCCTTGGAATTTTAGAGCGGCGGGGCCTTCTTAAGGCGGTGATCACCCAGAATATCGATCTGCTCCACCAAAAGGGGGGAAGCCGCCGGGTTATTGAGATCCACGGTTCCCCTTCCATCCATTACTGTCCTGCCTGCTCGGATCCCCTCGCCATTGAGGACCTGGCCGCTTCTCCCCCAGGCGCTCCCTTTCCCCCGGGGGATTTCATGCGCTTTGAGGAGACGGCGGATCTGGTCAAGGCCGGGGAACTGCCCCGGTGCGCCCGCTGCGGCGGGGTGTTAAAACCGGCGATTACCTTTTTCGGCGAAAGCCTGCCGGTCCGGGCCCTGGAGACCGCCGAAGCCGAGGCCCGCGGGGCGGATCTCATGCTGGTTTTGGGGACCAGTTTAACGGTCTATCCCGCCGCGGCCCTTCCGGAGCTTACCCTGCGGGCGGGGGGGAATATCGTGAT
The DNA here is from genome assembly GCA_031275595.1 of Spirochaetaceae bacterium. The sequence goes on from JAISOO010000183.1 coordinate 8,200, forward strand.
TGTCAACAACCAGGCCACCCCCCTGGACGGCCGGGCGCTGTTCCATTTCAACGATTTGGGAGAGGTTTTTGATGGTCTGTTTTCCCTCATTCGTACTACGTAAAGACTAAAACACCGGACTGGTGAGTCAACTAACCAGGTTGTCGAACAAGTCTAATTTCTCCCCAAACTGAAGTTTTGGGGAAGGCTGCTCGTTATGGAGGAATTATCATGGTTGTGTTACGAAAAATTCTGCTGGTTTTCGGTATCGTTTTTATAATTGTGCCGGGTCTGAGCGCCCAAAACCTGCGCGGTATGAGTCTTAACGGGGCCACCGGCCTTTATATCGTTCCCACCGGGAATATAGGCTGGGAAAGATCCGCCGGCCTGGATATGGGGTATCATGGGATCCTCAACAGGAATTTCAACCATCTGTTTAATCTCAATATAAGTCTCTTCAGATTGATGGAAGTAAGTCTCGCCTTTGACCTCCAGGATAATAACTATTATGATGCTCAAAATGACGACTTCATCATCGGAACCAAAATACGAATTCCCTCTTTTAACCGCGATACCTCCATTGGAATAGGCGGAAATCTGCAAATTTTGAATATCGGCGAGGAACGATTCGCGAACAGCATATTCAACCGGGCCGTGGGCGGATATTATACAGCCGGACAGATATATGGGGCGATTACCTATAGGAGTACCTTTTTAGGTTCCATGGCGGAAACTTCCATGGTGGTGGGAAAAACCTTTTATAAAGGCATGGACAGTAGTATAGATTTCGGCTTGGGTTTTGATCTGCTCCTGCTTCCCCAATACCTGGACCGTTTTGTCCATTTTATTATTGATTTTGCCAATTTCTCCTATTCCGACAGTCCCAATCCAAAAATATCTGTCAGCCGGGGCATTTTCAACGCCGGACTACGCTTAGATCTATCCGCTATTCCCGTGTTTAATAAGTTCAAATTTACCATTGATGCCCTGATAACCGATGGGTTTGACGCGGGCCGTTCATTTAGTGTGGGAGTGGTATTTGGGGTTCCCCTCTAATATCCGGACAAGGGCGCAAGGTCCATGCCCCTCCCCGGAAATGTTTCAGATCCCGCCGCTCTGCGGCAGGGAGGCCCTCGGAACCTGTTGCTCAGGCACCTTTGGCGCACTTCATGCAAAAATTCCCGATTGCCGGGCTCCGCGAATCTTCGGTTCGAATGCGGTTTGTAGGGAGCATTTCCCAAAACCCGGTTGGTTTTAAGAAATACTCTTGAAAAAGCGGTCTTAAAGCCCGCTTTTCCCCATAAATCTAAGGTTGCGCTGAAGCGCAACAAACTGCTGGCGGAACCCTAATAAATGGTGCCCCCCAGGAGGCGGCTGATGATCTCCACCGCCATCCGGGCGGTCTGGTTCCGCACATCCAATACGGGGTTTACCTCCACGATCTCCGCGGAACCCAGGAGCCCCGAGGCGGCCAGTTCCTCCGCCAGGAAGAGGACCTCCCGGTAGGAGAAGCCCCCGGTGAGGGGAATCCCCACCCCCGGGGCGATCATAGGGTCCAGGGCGTCCATGTCCACGCTGACATGGAGCCGGTCCACCCGGTCTTTGAAGAAGCCGGTTATCTCCCGGGTGGTCTCCGCGATCCCCCGGCGGTCCACTTCGGTCATGGTGAAGACCCGGAGCCCTGCCTCCCGCATCAGGTCCTTCTCCCCCCGGTCCAGGTCCCGGACCCCCGCCAGGACCACATGGGCTGGATCCAGCTTGGTAAAATCCCCGTGGAGGGCGGTGAGTTCCCGCCGGCCATAACCGCAGGCCGCGGCCAGGGCCATGCCGTGGATGTTCCCCGAGGGGGAGGTTTCCGGGGTGTTAAAGTCCCCGTGGGCGTCCACCCAGAGGACCCCCCAGGTCTGTCCCCGCTTCCGGTAGGCCGCCCCCAGCCCCGAAAGGCTCCCGATGGCGATAGAGTGGTCCCCCCCCAGGATCAGGGGGAAGCGGCCCTCGTCCAGAGCCTGCTCAACCCGCCGGGCCAGTTCCCCGCAGGCCGCGGCAATGGGTTCCAGGTACTTGGCGGAAGGGTCCCCCTCCGTCAGGAACTCCTGGGCCGGCACGGGGATCCCGGGGAAACTTTCCTCGCTCTCGTGGCCTGCGTCGCTCAGGGCCTGCTTGAGCCCCGCCAGGCGTATGGCCGAGGGCCCCATATCGCTCCCCCGGCGGCTGGCCCCGAAGTCCAGGGGCAGTTCGATGACCCGGACCTTGGCATAACGGTCTCGTATTTCCATAGTACCCTGATCTTACTATAAGCCCCTCAAACAGGCAACGCCGATGCCCTGTTCCGTACCCCCCGGAAATCAGGGCCGGCGCATAAATCCCCGAACCGGGGTGAAGGGGGATTGAGAGCAACCGTTCATGATATTCATTATGGGCGAGGCTTTCCCAAAACTTCAGTTTTTGGGAAAGCAACATTAGATTTATCGGAAAAAGCGGGCTTTAGACCGCTTTTTCAAGAGCATTTCCGAAAACCAACCGGGTTTTGGGAAATGCTCGGGCATTAGTGGCGGTTGTTCTTGTTCCATTGGATTCCCTCCCCCAAAAACCATGCCGCGATACCTCCTTTCCCATCTTTTTTATATACGCCGCCCTGCTGCCAGGACAGACAGATTGACAAACACCGGGTTAGAATATAGGCTGATAACTGCTTGACAAAGGGGAAATATGACACGATCTTTACCGTTTCTTTTTTGCTGTTTTCTTATCCTGCCCGTTACCCTATACGGACAGCATCAGGTAAATCCTCTGCCGGAATTGGATAACGCCGTCAGGAACATCGCTATTGACCTCAGTAAAAGGATCCCCGCCGCGGGGGCCCAAAAAATCGCCCTGGGCCAGTGGAGCTACCGGAATTCGATCCCGCCCCTCGGTTCTTATTGGGCGGTCCAGCTTACCGAAGAATTGACCAATCTTCCGGGCCGGGGTTTTGTTCTGATTTCCGGCGGGCCGGCGGGAGCCGGCGGTTCCACCGGAGCCGACATGATGATTTCCGGCGAAATCGTTGAAGTCGCCGGAATTATTCGTATTTATACCCGGCTCATCCGTACCGGCAGCAATACCATTGAAGGCAGCCTGCACTCGGATTTTGAGGGGACCCAAAATCTTCTTGCCCTGCTTTTGAACAGGGGGGACGGAAATTCTTCTTCATCTTCCTGGGATGCCTACGAGGTTGACAGCCGGGAACATCCCGTATCGGTGGAAATAGCCGCCGCCGAAAACGGACCGCCTGTCAACCGGACGATTCACGATTCGAACGATGCGGATTATTTTCTCCTGATACCGGATAGGGATGGGGCTTTGGTGATGGAGACCACCGGGGATATGGATACGGTTATGTATTTTTTTGACGCGGATTCGGACCGGTCCCTTGCCGAAAACGACGACGGCGGCAGCGGCGAGAACGCCCGGATTCGGCATACGGTACGGGCCGGCGGCCGTTATATTGCCAGGATAGGAGGTTACAGCGACAGCACGGGGTCCTACGGCTTTCGCGCGTATCTTATCGAACAGATCCGGATCGATCCCGATGAATACGAAAGCGACGACGATTTTGCCTCCGCAAAAACCATAAGCATCGGAACACCCCAGCAGCACAGCTTTCATTCAGGCAGCGATGTTGACTGGGTTACCTTCGAGATACGGCAGGCCGGTCATTATACCATCCGTGCCCGGGGGATCAATTCTTCCCGGCTTGATACTTATATTGAACTCTACGATTCAAACCGGAGTTATATGGACGAGAACGACGACGGCGGTGATGACCTGGATGCTTTCCTGCGGGTCAATCTTCAGCCCGGCGTCTATTATGTAAAGGTGGAATGTCTTGATGACGAACCCACAGCGCCCTATACGATCCTCCTGCAGGCGGAGTAAGCAGGGCCGGGGAAAACCGGAATATTCCCGGGTTCTTTTTCTGGTCGGTGTTTTTTTTGCCCTTATTACCGCCTCCGCCGCCGGTCAGGAGCCGGTTCGGGGGCAGGCATCGCGTTTCGCCCTGGTAATCGGTAACAGCGATTACCGCTATGTGGAGAATCTGCCGAATACGGTTAACGATGCCTCCGATATTGGGGAAAAACTTTCGGAGCTGGGGTACCAGGTTGATCTACAGCTTAACGGCGATCTCGGCGCCATGACCCGGGCGATCAGCGGGTGGATACGCCGGCTCTCCGCCGAACGGTCCAGTGAAGGTTTTTTCTGGTATGCGGGGCATGGGATTCAGGTCGGGGGGGAAAATTACCTTTTGCCCGTGGACATTGATGCGGAGGACGAGGCGGGGATCGTCTACGGTTCTTACCCCCTGGGGCGGTTGTTGCTTTCGCTGGAACAAACCGCGAAGAACAAACTCAACGTGGTGGTCCTTGACGCCTGCCGGGATAACCCTTTTCAAAACCTTGCGGGCGGGAGCCGAGGTCTTTCCCGGGGTTTTGTAACCGTGGAGCATCCGCCCCAGGATATCTTCATCATGTTTTCTACCGCCCCC
>JAISOO010000184.1 GCA_031275595.1 Spirochaetaceae bacterium
GAGGCTTTCCCAAAACTTCAGTTTTTGGGAAAGCAACCTTAGATTTATTGGAAAAAGCGGGCTTTAGACCGCTTTTTCGGAAGCCTTTCCCAAAACCAACCGGGTTTTGGGAAAGGCTCGGTGGTTTGTTTTTTAAGGATGGAGGCGTTTTTGAAATTCCTCCGTAAAGGATAGAGAATGATAGGTAAGGGCAGGGCTGGACCGGGGGTTTTTTTCTTTCTTTCCCTGTGGTGCTTTTTAGGTTTGTTAAGCGGGTGCATTTCCGCCGCCCGGGCGGAGAAACGGCTGGAACCCCTTAAATCCTCAGGCCAGTTCAGGCTGGATGACATTGAGGGGTATGTTTCAGAAAATCCTGAACGGGCTATACACCTTGCCGGAATTCACCGGCGTATCTACGGGACGGATGCCGGGGATCCTTTGACAGAGCCCAGGCTTAAATCCCTGGAAGAAGCGGCGGTGGGGAACCTTATTGAGTCCCAGGCCCGGGCGGTCCGGGAAAAACGCTGGGATGACGCGGCATCCCTGGCCAGATCCCTCGGGGCATTGGAAATTTCCGTGGAAAATACCGGCATGGAGCCGGATTTTCTTCTGGCGGACGCTCAGGATAAGTTATCCGGGGGAAATTATTTAGAGGCTTTTCTCGCGGCGCTGCGGACCCATGAATTACGGCCCCTGGAATTTGCGGACGCCTTGTTTTTTTTGGAGCAGGCGGTAAAGCTCAACCAGCGGAGGACGGCGGCGTTTTTTTTCGCCGCGGCGGAAGCCCGTGGTGGGGCCGTCCCTGAGGAATTACGCCGCTATGCCCAAGGCCGGGATACCGCGGCGGATATGGTCAAGGGGGTTGCTACGGTCCTGGTTGACCGGGGCTACCGTATAGAAAAGGGCCGGGGTCTACCCGACTGGGTTTTAGGCTCCGCTTTTTTTGTGGACAGCTCCGGGCTTTTGATCACCAACTACCATGTTATCTCCAGCGAGGTGGATCCCGCCTATGAGGGGTATTCCCGGCTGTATATCCGCTTGGGGAACGCCTCAAGCCCCCGGATCCCCGCCCGGGTGATAGGCTGGGATAAGGCCATGGATCTGGCCTTGATTAAGGCCGAAATAACGCCGGAATATGTTTTTTCCCTGGTGGACCGGACCATCCCCTCGGTGGGGGAAGCCATCTATGCCATAGGCTCGCCGGTGGGGCTTGAAAAGACCGTTACCTCCGGGATCGTGTCCGCCCTGGGCCGGCGTTTGCTTCAAATTGGGGATGTGATCCAGATAGACGCCGCGGTGAACCACGGCAATTCCGGAGGACCGGTGGTGGATGTGGAAGGCCGCCTGGTGGGTATTGTTTTCGCCGGTATTGAGCAATACCAGGGGCTTAACTTTGCCGTTCCCGCCGAACGGCTTGCGGCGGCCCTGCCCGGGATGCTCCGGGGCGGCAAGGCGGAGCGGCCCTGGCTGGGTCTTACCATAGCCGAGACTGCCCGGGGCGCGGAGATTATCTATGTGGCCCCCTTTACCCCCGCCTCGGAACACCGCATCACGGAAGGAACCTGGATCACGGCCCTTAATGACGCCGAGGTAAAGGCGCCCCAGGGAGGGCTTATACCGGCTTTGCAGGACCTGCTTTTTCCCAATCGTCCCGGGGAACTGGTGGCTGTCAAAACCTCCGACGGGATCCGGCGGGTGATCATGACCGAGCCCCGGCCCGAAGTCCCCTTGGCCCGGGCCGCCCGGCTTGACAGCCGGGAACGGATGGCGGCGCCCCTCTTCGGCCTTATCCTGGCCCCCACGGCGGGTAATATATTTTCCCCCGCCTATATTGTAAGAAGGGTAGTCCGGGGTTCCATCGCCGACGAAGTGGGAATTTCCGAGCAGGATTCCATATCTATCCGGGGATTCAAGGTAGAAGAAAAGGAAGGGTATGCCCTCCTGGATATCCACGTAAAAAGACGCCGGCTGGGATACCTGGAAACCTCCATGCGGCTTCCGGCGGCCCTGGATTCCCCGGATACCCTCTAGCGGTTTGTTGCGCTTGAGCGCAAAATCCTATAACAATTCACGGAAGTGAATTGTTATACCCTGCAAACTGCGTTCGAACCGAAGGTTCGCGGAGCCCCGGCAATCGGAAATTTTTGCGTGAAGGGCGCCAAAGGCACCTGGCGCCATGGGTAATGAAATAACGGCAAGACTTGATGCCTTGAAAATCGCGGTTTGCGGGGTTTTTAGCCCGAAAAACCGCAGGGGCTGGTTCCAAACCAACCGGTTTTGGAATCGGCTTACCTATCCTGAAAACAACCAAGGAGCGTGAACCCTATGAAAAAGATCCCCGTTATCATGGATTGTGATCCCGGGCATGACGATGCTATTGCCCTGGTCTTGGCTTTTGCCAGCGAAAAGTTGGATGTTAAGGCGGTTACCGTTACCGGCGGTAATCAGACCCTGGCAAAAACCCTCAATAATACCAGAAAGATCTTGAGCTATATCGGAAAACGGCCGCGGCTTGCCGCCGGGGTGGATAAGCCCATGTTCCGGGAACTTGAGATTGCCGAGGCGGTTCACGGTGCGTCGGGCCTGGACGGGCCGATGCTCCCGGATACCGATTATAGAGAAGAACCGATCCCCGCGGTGGACCTTATGCGGCGGATCATCCTGGATAGTCCTGAACCAATAACGCTGGTTCCCACCGGCCCCTTAACCAATCTGGGGATTCTTTTTACCGCCTATCCGGAGGTCAAAAGAAATGTCGCCCGGATCAGCCTCATGGGCGGGGGCATTGAATCGGGTAATTGGTCGGCGGCGGCGGAATTTAATATTTTGGTGGATCCCGAAGCCGCGGAAATTGTTTTTACCTCCGGTCTCCCCATCACCATGTGTCCCCTGGATGTAACCCATAAGGCGCTGATGACCCCCGGTGATCTCGAGGCCCTGCGGAGGCACGGCGGCCGGATCTCGGTTATGGTGGCGGAATTGGTTGAATTTTTTTATCAGTACCATATTGTCCAGGGCTTTGCGGGCGCTCCCCTCCACGACCCCTGCGCCGTGGCCTGGCTTATTGCCCCGGAGCTTTTTAAAACCACGGACTACCACATCTCCATTGAGACCCAGGGCAGGTACACTACCGGAATGACCTTTGCCGACCGCCGTTTTTGGACCGATGCCAAACCAAACGCCACGGTCTGCCTTGATATTGACCGGCCCGGTTTTATCCGGCTTATTACCGAGGCATGCAGGAGTTACGGTTAAACAGGGCGAGGTTCCTCCGCCGGGGGGGGCCGGCGTTTCCCGGTGAAGGATCGGGCCTTTACCCGGTAAACCGCCGTTTCCCGCAGGCGGGGCTCGTCAAAAACAAAGTCCCGGTCCTGCCCGGTCTGATGCCTCATCAGGAGATTGAGGCCATGGGCCTTTTTTTTATCCTCCTCCACGAATTCAACCGCGCCGAAACCGATGACGCTTTCGTAGGCAAAGCTGTAATTATGGGCTTCCCGGCCTTCTATCAACCGGTGGCCCCCGTCCATCTCAAAACAGACCTCGGGATTTTTGTTAAGGATAGCAATTTTTTTCCCCTCCTGAGCGCCATGAAAGTAGAGGAGCAGTTCCCCGTTTTGGTATTCATACCCGAAATTCAGAGGGACCACATAAGGCCGGTTGTTTTCCGCCATGGCAAGCCGGCATACTTTGCACCGGCTGACGATCCCCAGGAGCTCTTCAAGGTCCGTTATTTCCCGCTCTTTTCTTCTCATAGGTACTCCATTTTTAGGATAAGATAAACCTATCCCGCCATAATTTCCAGGGGCTTTCCCCACGCCACTTTAAAAGATACGGGAAATGTGTTTAGATAGACCATGACTAAGCCCGAACATATCCGTAATTTTTGTATTATCGCCCATATTGACCACGGCAAATCCACCCTGGCGGACAGGCTTATCCAGAAGGGCCGGCTCGTGGAGGACAGGAATTTCCAGGATCAGATCCTGGATACCATGGATATTGAGCGGGAACGGGGAATAACCATTAAAAGCCAGGCGGTAACCATCCCCTACACCGCCTCCGACGGGGTTGAATACGAGCTTAACCTAGTGGATACCCCCGGCCATGTGGACTTTACCTACGAGGTTTCCCGGGCCATCAACTCCTGCGAAGGGGCCCTGCTCTTGGTGGACGCTACCCAGGGGGTACAGGCCCAGACCCTGTCCAATATGTACCTGGCCCTGGAGCACAATTTGGAGATCCTGCCGGTGATCAACAAGATCGATATGGCGGCGGCGGATATCCCGGAGACAAAACACCAGATAGACCACGATCTAGGGCTGGACTCCGGGGAGGCCCTGCTGGTTTCCGCCCGGCAGGGGACCGGGGTGGACGAACTTTTTGAGGCCATTGTCCGGCGGATCCCCCCGCCCTTGGGGAAAAGCGACGCCCCCCTGCGAGCCCTGATCTTTGACTGCCACTACGATCCCTACCGGGGGGTGGTGGTCCACCTGCGGATCTTCGACGGTTCCATGCAACGGGGGATGCGGATCCGGTTCATGTCCAACGGTTCGGAATATGAAATTGAGACCCTGGGGGTCTTTAAACTCGCCCTGGTGGAGGCCGCCGAACTTGCCGCGGGGAGCGTGGGCTATATCATCGCCGGGGTAAAAACCGTGGGGGATGTCCGGGTGGGGGACACGGTAACCGCCGCGGAAAATCCCTGCGATTCCCCGCTGCCGGGATTCCGGGAGGTAAAACCCGTGGTGTTTTCCTCAATATATCCGGTGGATTCCAACGATTACGAGGAACTCAAGACCAGCCTGGAAAAATTAAAACTCAACGACGCTTCCCTGATCTACGAAAAGGACTCCTCCGTGGCCCTGGGTTTCGGGTTCCGCTGCGGCTTTTTGGGGCTCCTCCACCTGGAGGTGATCCAGGAGCGGCTGGAGCGGGAATTCAACCAGTCGGTGATCTTTACCGCCCCGTCGGTCAAGTACAAGGTACGCCTGCGGACCGGGGAAGAGGTTTTTGTGGATAACCCCATGGAATACCCCGACGAGGGAAAGGTGGAGGGGGCGGAGGAGCCCTATATCCGCGCTTCGATTATCACCCCTGCGGCCTATCTGGGGAACATCATGACCCTCTGTATGGAGAAGCGGGGGGTCCAGACCAACATGACCTACCTGGACGAAAAGCGGGTGGAACTCATCTACGACATGCCCCTCGCGGAGGTTCTCTTTGATTTTTACGACCGCCTGAAAAGCACGAGCCGGGGTTACGCCTCCTTTGACTACGACATCACCGATTATAAACCCACGGAGCTGGTCAAGCTGGACATACTCCTCAACGGAAAGGGGGTGGACGCCCTGTCCCAGCTGGTGTTCAAGGGTAACGCCTACGAGCGGGCCCGGCTGGTCTGTGAACGCCTCCGGGACGAGATTCCCCGGCAGCAGTTCAAGATCCCCATCCAGGGGGCCATCGGGAGCCAGATCATTGCCCGGGAGACGGTCAACGCCCTGCGGAAGGACGTATTGGCCAAGTGTTATGGCGGGGACATCACCCGGAAGCGAAAACTCCTGGAAAAGCAGAAGGAAGGCAAGAAGCGGATGAAGATGGTGGGGGACGTGGAACTCCCCCAGAGCGCCTTCCTCGCGGTGCTTAAAACCAAGGATACATAGTATCAGGATCTAACCTTGACCCACAGAATACAAAGAATTTAACCGCGAACCACCCGAACAAAGAGGGGTAATGTAAGATTTCTATTTCCTTCCTCGTTTTCCTGCTTCCCGCGAACAGAAAGAGGGAATTCAGGTGAAAAGCAAGGTTATCAAAGGAAAAGTTCCCGCGGTTCGTGGTATGTTTTCTTGGCGGATGGCCGTTTTGTGGGTCAAGTTTAGCCTTCAGGGCGAGGTTGTTGATTATTTTTGAGCTCGTCCCGTTTTCCGGCGGCTTTCTCGTGGTTAGGGTCGAGGGCGCAGGTTTGTTCGTAGTCCGCAAGGGCTTGGTCCCGCCGCCCCAGTAAGCCGTAGGCAAGGCCCCGCTGATAGTAGGCTTCCCCGTTGTTCGGGTCAAGCTCGATGGCGCGGGACAGATCTTCGATGGCTTCCCGGGCATCGTCCTCCGCAAAGAGAGCAAAACTTTTGCTCATAATCACATCCACCTGGTCCCGGTTGGACCTGAGCCCCCGCAGCAGGGCGTCCATTTGAGGGATAAAAGCTTTTCCCCCTATCTGCTCAAGTTTGGCCAGCATCACCACCCGCTCGGCCTCATCGGTCGCTTTCTGCATGACGATTGCTTTTATCAGGTTGTTGCTTTCCCGCGCCTTGAAACAGTATACAACGCCCCGGTCAAAATACGCCTCGGCCCTATCAGGAGCAAGCGCTATCGCCTTGGTAAAGTCATCAATAGCCCGGTCTATGACCTCGCCACCCTCGTCCCAAAAGCCGATCAGGTCATTTTTGCATAGGGTCCAATAGCAGACCCCCCGGGCCAGCCAATAATCCGCGTCGCTGTCCTTTGCTCCGATGGCCTTTGAAAACCACTCGATAGCCTTGTCATACTCCTCCCGCAAAAACCAAATGTAGCCCACTTGGTAATAGGTGTCGCTGTCTTGCGGATCATAGGCCGCGGCCAGGGTAAAGTCCGCCAGGGCCTTTTCAAGCTCCCCCTTTTTCCTCCACACCAGGCCCCGGTGGAAACGCGCCCAGCCGGTGCAGTCGTCGTCCCTCCAGGTTTCGATGGAAGCGGTAAGGTCCGCAAGGGCGGCGTCCAAATCACCCTTCGCGTAATACGAGATGCCCCGGTTGGACCAATAAGTGCCGTAGTCAGGGGGCGACAGGGGGATACATTGGGTAAAGTCGGCGATAGCCTTGTCATACTCCTTGAGTTCATGGTAGAGGTTCCCCCGTCCGTTCCAGCCGTCCGCGTTATCCGGTCTCAGAGCAATCATGCGGGTAAAGTCCGCCAGGGCCTTTTCTTTTTCCCCTTTTCGTTCCCATGTGCTGGCCCGGCGGTTAAGCAGACTGAAATCGTCCGGGTACTCGGCCAAGCCCTCGTTGAACACGTCGATTGCCCCGTCATAATCCCCGTCCTGGACCAGATCGCAGCCCCGGTGATAATAATCCATAACATTCATAGAACATCGCTCCTTCGGTGTCTAAATTCGCCCCATCAATTATAGGCGGAAAGGGGAGAAAGCGCCAGGCACTATAGGTCTAAACTTGACCCACAGAATACAAAGAATTTAAACATCAACCACACGAACCACCCGAACAAAGAGGGGTAATGTACGTTTTCTATTTCCTTCCTTCCTCGTTTTCCTGCTTCCCGCGAACAGAAAGAGGGAATTCAGGTGAAAAGCACGGTTGTCAAAGGAGGAATTCGTGGGGTTCGTGGTATGTTTTCTTGGCGGATAGCTGTTTTGTGGGTCAAGTTTAGACTATAGGTGTATGCTTACGAATAAATCGGTATATTTAGCCGCCGCCTGCCAGCTCTCCCAAAACCCGCTCCAAAATTCCGATGAAGGGGTCGATCTCCGTCCTGACCCGTTTGAGAAAGGAGAGATCCCCCGGGGGAGGCCGTCTGCCCCCGGTCCCGGCGCAGTCGGGGAAGTGGGCCCAAAGGTAGTCTTCCCGGTCCAGGAGTTCTTCCAGGGGTTTTTCCGGGACCTTGGTTTCCCCGGTGAGGATCCTCCGGAGCTTGAGCAGGGCCTCCGCTTCTTCCCGGACAAAGGCCTCCACTGCCTTTGCCCGGGCGGCCGCCTCCGGGGGAGCGGGAAAACGGCAGGCCGGGGTTGGGCCGGAACCCAGGATATCCCGGGCTTCTTCCAGGGAGAGGGGGGCGGTTCCCAGGGGCAGCCCCGAACCGGTAAGGTCCCGGATCCGTTCTTCCCCGGCAAATTCCCGTTCAAAGAGGTCCCGGTAGGAGGCCATAGCCGGATCGCTCTGTACCGTTTCACCCGATTTTGCCCTTGTTTTAAAGACCCCCCGGCGGAAGGCCCCCCCGGCGTTGATAAGGCCGTGAAAACGGTCCTGCCGGAACAGGCGGTCCAGGTATCCCGGGGTTCCCCGGGCATGGTACGCGTCCAGGGTAAAGGAAAAATCGAGCCCCCCGGTGATGACCGGACCCGATGAAAGCCGCCGGGCAAGGGCCGCCGCGGTAAGACCCACGGAGCCCAGGGGCGCTATGATCCGGGGGAGGAGGCCCGCTTCCCGGAGCCGGCTGAATAAAGAGAGATCGGTCCAGGGGGTTACAAAGAGGAAGACCGGCCCCCCCAGGATTTCCCCCGTGGCGGGAAGGGCCGAAAGGTCCATAGCCGCCGGCACCTGCCAGCCCTCGGAACCGATAAAATCCCGGAGGTTCCAATGCTGGCTTTCCAGGACAACCGCCAAATCCGGCTTAATATTCCGGGCTTTGAGGGGGGGGAGGCAGGTATCCACGCAGATAATCCTGAAGGGCCTTTTTTGGGGATCGCCGAGGTCTTTTCCAAAAAAACAGGAAAGTCCCTCCAGAAGCCCGTCCAGGGATGGGCCGGCCCCCAATACCAGGACCGGGCCGCTGCCAAAGGAAACATCCCCAATATCCAGGGTTTTGGGAAGCCGGGCGAGGTTCCCCAGGGCGTTCCGGGTATAACGCCGGCCCAGTTTCACGAGGGTCATGGCGTTCCCCCAATCGATGTTTATGTTTCGCCTGAGGGCGCTTGTCAGGGAATCGTAGATTTCGGGAAAAAGCTGCCAGCCCCCGGTAAGCCGGAGGGTTTCTACCCGACGGAACCGCCGCGCCCCCCAGGTTTGCCGCACATAGTCGCAGAGTTCCGCCTCATCCCCGGCGGATACCAGCCGCAGGTTTGGATACTCCCGTAAGAGCCCTTCCAGGGCCCCCCGGGACAGGCCCAGGAGCTGTTCGTCCGCTTCAACACAGAGCACCGCCGAATCCGCGTCCAGGGATTGCAGCAGTATCGCGAGGCCGTATCCGTATAACGGGGAGGGGCAAAAATAGAGGGTCCGGGGGGATTTAGGAAAGAGCCCCGTCAGGCGCTCCGCCTGACCTATGGGGTCTTTCCGGGAAAGGAGGGTTTTCCCCTTATAAAAAAAAGATCCCCCCCCCGGTCCTTCACGGTCCCGGGGCAGATCGCCGGTCATGGCTTAAATTGAGGGCTGCAGGTATCTAAAATAGGTTGTCCAGAAGTTATCTTCCAGCTTTTCGCTTTGCACAAAACGGTTCCGGATGCTTTGATCGGTGTTGTTATTGAGCCAATAAGAAGTATAGGAGGAGGTAATGCTTGCAATATCGGATTCTTCCGGGGTGTTTTCCTCCAGGGGAAATAAAACCAAGGCGTTGTTCCCCAACATAAAGGGAGCGGAAGGAGTTTGCAGGGGTGTGGAAAAGGCGATCCGCCAGAAATTTTCATTGGAAGGCGCCGACGCAAGTTCGGGTACGGTACTACCCGACAGGGATTTAAACAAGGTAAAATTACCGTAATTGAGAGTTACCGGTCCGAAGTTCTGTGTTACCAAACCCAATTCATCCGCCGCGGTATCGAATCCCCTTTCTTCTGCCTGGAGGATGAACTGTCCCGCCTTTTCGATAAGCCAGTCGTCCATAATACCCCGTCTGAATCCGGTTAGATAGGTACGGATCTTTTCCACCGTTTCCTGATCATTCAGATCCGCCGGATAGGGCGTTTCCTCCGCCCGGTAAAAGGCCCATCCTGAAGGAACCTTTACCACGGGGCTGATGTCCCCCCGGGCGAGGTTCAGTACCGCCTCCCGCTCGGCTTCGTCGGGAATTTCTTCGGCCATCTCATAGGCCATTTTAACGCCGATATCCCCGCCGCTTTCGGCGAAATTATCCTGCGAGTGGGTCCGGGCGGCTTCCTCAAAACGCTGACTGCCTTCCTCGACGGATCGCAGGATCTGCCGAATCTCCCGCTCATTAGAATTGATGGTTATCTTTGAAAGATGGACGGTTTTAAACAGGTCCCGGTTGTTGTCGGCAAAGGCGGTAATTTCTTCCTCCGGATAGGAACTCAAGGGAAAGGCCGCCATGGCGAAGGTCCGTTCTTTGGAAGCCATGGCGCCGATAAAATCGGCTTCCTTGGAAGACTGCCGCAGGTCGGATACATCGGATACATATCGTTGGGTAATAAGCGAATCCTGTACATCCTTCCACAGGGATAACTGGGTGGCTTTATCCAACTGCCGGTATTTGGTTAAAGAGAACCGGCCGTTATCTTGAAACTGAGGCAGGGTCCGTACTTCCTTATCGACCAGCTCCGGGGGAATGACAAAGCCCGCCTTTTTCATTTCCTGTAAAATTCCGATGTGGATTACCGTTTCCTCAAAGGCGGAACGCCAGACCTGGGATGATATGGACAGGGCATTGCTTTCGTTCATAGACGCCTGCATATATTGGGCATAAGAGGACTGTACCTGGGCTAAATAATTCCCCCGGACATAGGTAATGGGAGTTTTATCATAGTAACCAAAGGTTAGATCAATATTTGCCCCTTCCGCGTTCGGTACTATGGCGGGGACCAGTACGAAGGCGACAATAACGATTATCAAAATCACGACGGTCCCGATAAAAACAAATGGATTTGATTTAAACCGGCGGATAAATTCATTCTGAGCGGACTTTTCCGCCGGGTCCGATCTCTTTTTCCCCTTGGAAGCCATAGAATTATATACCTCTTCCCAAAAATAAGGTCATACCGGCGGGAAAACCCAATGCCGATAGAGGTAGAGCATAACACGTACTGACAAAATGGTCAATGACGGTACGGAACTCCCGGGGCGATTTTTGCGGGGACGGGATCAACCGGAGGAAATTACCGGGCAGGACCGGCCGGAGGAGGACTGAGCGCCCGGGGGACCCTCCGGAACCTGCCGACGGCCGGACCCCCAAACCCTTCCGTGCCGGAGGGGATGATCCGGTGTATTCCTCCTGAAGCGGATGATTTTGGTTTAGGCGACCAGATTAAAAACCGCCCCGGCGGGGGCCGCCGGCACCGGGGTATAGGGCATAACGCTGCTTGCCGCCCGGGCCTGCCGGATCTGGTTTTCATACTGTTCGATCAGGGCGTCAATCTGTTTATCGGACATGGAAAAATCCAGTTCCGGCCTTTTTTTTATCTGGCCCAGCTGCTCGATAAGGACATCAAGGATCTTTAATTTGTTGATGGTAACCCCATGGGTTCCCTCGGGCGCGGGGGTTCCCGAGACATGCTTAAAATGGGAATAAATATAACTCCCCGGGGATACGGGCAGGGACATTCTTCCTCCCCGGGATACGCTGATGGCGTATCCTATTGTTGGAACTCCCGATGACATAATCCCCCGAACCATCTTTTCGTCCTCCGGACTAAGGGTAGTACGGCCTGAGGTTTTTTCAAAATCAACGGCCCGGAAGGACCACAATTGGAAAAACCCGCCTTAAATTGAGAGGAAAAGCGGACCGGCTATGGGGCGTGATCCCTTTTCCAAAACCAACCGGGTTCTTGAAAAACCCGTTTTTTTACCTGAGCGGCTCCAAAACTGAAATGGTGAGACAGCCCCGGGTAATATCATTTAACTATCCTTATCTACATCTACAATATCGGAAGAAGAAAAAAAAGCATAAGGAAGAATTTACCTCATTACTCCACTATAAAAATTCGACCGGTTTTGAAACCGGCGCTTGGAGAAAACGGCTATTTTTTGAAGTATCTTCAACAATAAGGCCCCAAGCAGCCGGGGGTTTCCCCGGGGGGATATGGACAGGGCCGGAAGCGGTCCCCCGGTCAGGCCGGCCGGAGAACCCGGTGAATTGGCGGCTCAGGCTGAGCTTCCGCCGGGGGCATTTTGTTTCACAGACCCCGGTTGAGCCGGACCCATTCGCTCAGGCGGCGTTCCAGGGAACGGATGTCATTTCGGCTGTCGTTCCGGATCCGGTCGTGGAGGTAGGGGAGGATAATCCGTTCTTTGATGGCCGTCCAATTCCGGGGGAGTATGTTTGGGGGGGAAAGAAAGTCCTCAGGCGGCATATGCCCCAGGAGGTTTGGATAAAACTGGGGGAAGATGTATTCCGTTACGGTCCGTAACGCGGAAAAGCCGTTTCCAATGCCAAAAAAGGTTTCGGTCAGCCATTTGTCCTGGCTGAACTCCAGGAGGTGGCGCTGGGTATCCTCCTGGAAAAACCACCGGGTAAAAACCTTCGCCGCTTTTTTCGCCGTCCCCTTTTTACAGATCCCCATGTAAACGGTTTCCTCCGACAGGGGGATAATGTCTTTTTCCGCGATCCAGCGGAAATCAAGGTTAGCCTGCTTTTCCTGGGTAAGGGTAAAAAGGTCCGCGCTGTTCATATAGCTGAATAGGATCCGCCCCGACAGGGCAAGGTTTGAGGGGGAATCGTAAAAATATTTAAAAACAAAATCCTCCTCCGCCCGGAGCCCCCGGTTGGCCTCTTCGATCCAGTCCCGAACATACACCATGGCCAGTTCCAGGGCTGCCGGATCCCATGCCAGGGGGGTGGCCTCCCGAAAGGAGGCGTTAAAAAGGGCTGCCGTCATAAAGAGAAAATCGTCGCTCCAGGAAGGGGAAAAGCCCATCCGGGAATAGATCCCGTTATTTTCGGTATTGTAGGCTTTCCCCAGTTCTTTTATTTCATCCAAATTCACCGTAAAGGAATTGGGAAGCAGGTAACTGTTATTCCGGGCAAATACCAGGGCGGGAATGTTGAATGAAACCGGCAAGAGGTATTGTTTTCCCTCGATCTTTCCCAAGGCCAGGAGATGGGGATAAAAAGAATTTTTCACCTTCTCCCCGTCCCTGTTTAAAAGGTCATCCAACGGACTGAACAGCACCCGGGTGGAGGTATTCTTGAGCCAGTTGCCGGCGGCAATATCCGGTGATGTCTCGGAATTGGCAAGTTCCAGGGAGAGGGATTCAAAGTATCGGGTTTCCACCTTATATTCGTCCTGGGCGGAGTTAAAATATTCCGCGTAAATGGCGAATTCGGGCCGGTCTGTCCAAAGGGTAATGGTTTTGGATTCGAAACAAGCGCAAAAGCACAGAGAAAACAGCAGGGTAAAACAGCATCCTGTTTTTTTCATGACCGGCCCTGGTATACCCCTGGGGATTGAGCCTTTCCCAAAACCCGGTTGGCTTTGGGAAAGGTTTTGGAAAAAGCGGTCTGAAGCCCGCTTTTTCCCCCTAAATCTAAGGTTGTTTTCCCAAAACTGATGTTTTGGGAAAAC
>JAISOO010000043.1 GCA_031275595.1 Spirochaetaceae bacterium
TCATAGGCGTTGCCCTTATATACCAGTTGGGAGAGGGCGTCCACGGCCTTGCCGTTAAGGAGGATATCCAGCTTGGCCAATTCCGTGGGTTTATAATCGGTAATATCATAATCGAAGGACGCATAACCCCGGCTGATGCTTTTTAGGCGGTCGTAAAAATCAAAAAGCACCTCCGAAAGGGGCATATCGTAGATCAGTTCCACCCGTTTTTCGTCCAGGTAGGTCATGTTGGTCTGGACCCCCCGCTTTTCCATGCAAAGGGTCATGATGTTCCCCAGGTACGTTGCGGGGGTGATGATGGAGGCCCGGATATAGGGCTCCTGGGCGCTTTCGATCTTTCCCTCCTCGGGGTATTCCATGGGGTTATCCACATAGACCTCTTCGCCGCTGCGGAGCTGGACCCGGTATTTGACCGAGGGGGCGGTAAAGATGATGGACTGATCAAACTCCCGTTCCAGCCGTTCCTGGATTACTTCCAGGTGGAGGAGGCCCAAAAACCCGCAACGGAACCCGAAGCCCAGGGCGGCGGAGGAATCCTTTTCATAGATCAGGGAGGCGTCGTTGAGTTTGAGTTTTTCCAGGCTCGATTTGAGTTCTTCATAATCATTGGAATCCACCGGATATATTGAGGAAAAGACCACAGGCTTTACCTCCCGGAACCCCGGCAGGGGCGCGTCGCAGGGGTTTTCCACGCCGGTTACCGTATCCCCCACCCGCACATCGCCGACGGTTTTTACCCCGGCGATAATATACCCCACGCTCCCGGCGGAAAGCTCTTCGGTTTCCACCAGGGCAAGTTTGAAGATCCCCACCGTCTCGGTTTCATACTCCGACGCGTTGAACATGAACCGTACCTTCATACCCCGTTTAAGACGGCCGTCGAAAATACGGATATGGACCACCACTCCCCGGTAGGGATCATAGTGGCAGTCAAAGATCAGGGCCCGCAGGGGCGCTTCCGAATTCCCCCTTGGGGCGGGAATTCGCCGTACAATGGCCTCGAAGAGCTCGTCTATGCCGGTTCCCTGCCGGGCGGAAACCAAAAGGGCGTCTTCCGCGGAAAGCCCCAGGTCGTGTTCAATCTGCTGCCTGGCGCCGGGAATATCCGCAGCAATCATGTCGATCTTATTGATCACCGGTACAATTTCAAGTTCGTGTTCCAGGGCAAGGTACATATTAGACAAGGTCTGGGCCTGCACCCCCTGGGTGGCGTCCACCAAAAGCAGGGCCCCCTCGCAGGAATTGATGGCCCGGGATACCTCGTAGGTAAAATCCACATGGCCCGGGGTATCTACCAGATTAAGCTGGTATTCCCTGCCGTCCGCCGCGGTATAGGGGATAGTTATGGCCTGACTTTTTATGGTTATTCCCCGCTCCCGCTCGATATCCATGGTATCCAGGATCTGATCCTGAAAATTCCGGTCGTCAATGATATGGGCCTTCTGGATAAGCCGGTCCGCCAGGGTAGATTTACCATGATCAATATGGGCGATGATACAAAAATTACGGATATAGGGAGTTTCTATCATTATATAGGACTATACACAAAAAAGGGGGGAATCACAAGGCGGAGAGGGGGCGTGGTATTGGAAACCGTTCCCATTATTGGCGCCACGGTAGGGATAGAAGGACGCCACAGTATACGGCGGAAATTAATAAAAAACCGGTCTATGAAGTAGGGAGAAAAGAGATTCCTCCCTCCGCTAATCCAGAGAATCCGGTTGGAGAGAACCGGACAGCGGCCCTTCTCGGAATTTTTTGGAAAATTCCCTGGGTGTATAGTTGTACACCTTTTTGAAAAGCCGGTAAAAGTAATTGCCATTTCCCATGCCGATTTGGGCCGCGATTTTACTGACCGGCAGATTGGTGTTCCTCAGTAAATTGGCGGCCTTGTGCATCCTGACCTCAATAATATAATCATTGAGGGACTTGCCCGTACTCTCCATAAATTTATACATGACATAGCGGTTTGACATCCCCAGGTATTCGCCGATCATATGGGAGGAAAGATTCGGATTGCTATAATTATTTTGTATAAAATAAAGAATAGGACTGATGTTTCTGGTATTCCGGGTTTCGGCTTCCGGTTCCGTACCGCCGAGGACCGCGCTGATATGGTACCGTAGCTCCTGAAAAAAATCGTCCATGAATTCGGCGTTGATAACATTTTTATATAGATGCTCCGATTCCCTGATGCCCGATGCCTCCGGTTCCATCTGACTGATAATCCTGACAAGGTTGTTCACCAGTTCCATCATGCAGATAATAATGTTGGTATACTGAAAACCCAAAAGGGCGTTCTTGATATCCTCCAAGGCTATCATCCCCCGGGATATGTTTTTTTCTCTGACAGAAACCATCAGTTTTTCATCCAGATCAACGGGATAACGGAGTTCCTGATTTTCAATGTTAAGACGGCACCGTTTTCTGTTAATCACCGCTCCTTCGCCAAAAACAAAACGATAGCGCAAATATTCCTTTGCTTCACGGTACAGCTCGCCCAGAGATAACACATCCTCCGTGGCACCGCTTAAGGATATGGAAACGGTAACATTGAAGTTCTGTTTGACCGAGTCCTGACAAGTATTGACAGCGGAAAGCAGGACCTCGTTTTCTCCATTCCGGACCGGTTCCACCCTTTCGGTACGGACAAAGACTCCAAGACTGTCTGGTTCTTCCAAAAAAATGGCGAACTCACAACCAGGAACAAGAGAATTATAAATAATATTACGGATAGATGAGACCAATAAAAGACGGTCGTTTTTTTCAAATTTATATCGATTCTCCTCAAAATGGTCTATCTTGAAGAGTAGCACCCAAAGACTGCCGATGTTGTTTTTTGCGAGCCAGTGATCCGGCAGGACCTTTTTGAACCGTTCATAGTTTTCTTCCGTATCGTTGTTCACGAGGCTGAAGAGCTGGTACTGTTCAAATACGGGTTCATAGGACGCAGACTGGAGGCGCAGTTTTTTGTTTAATTCGTCGGTGTTCCGGTAGATGTTCCTGAGGTACTCAAATTCATTTTCAATGTTCACCGAGGGGTTGAGGACTCCAGAAAACTGGTCGGGAGAGGAAGAATCGGCCTGTGAAACAAGCGCAACAAATGCCCTGACTGGGGAATAGATTCTGCGCGAAAAGGGGATAAGCAAAAGGATAATAACCCCAAGAAAGACACATCCAAAGAGAAGGTAATCCCGCTGAAGGTTGATAAGGTCCCGAAACACATCCTCGTAATTGCGTAAGATAATAAGATGGTTTTTCTGTCCTCCCAGCCGGATAAAGGACAGGAGGTAACGCTTGTTCCCATACCGCTGTTGATAGGTGCCGTCTTCGGTCTGTATATGGTGTTTGATAAAATCATCGATCAAAAACCCTTCCGCTTCTCGGTGGGTATCGACGGAATTACTGTAGATAATTCCCGAATCGGTTACCAGGTACACGGAATCGACATAGTTCCCGGTCTGCCGAATCGAAGTAAGGTTGTCTATAAACCAGGAGGCGTCTTGATTCACCGTAATAAAACTGTCGTTGCCATTTACAGGATCAGAGAATTCATACATGAAATAAGAAAATATATAGCTTTGAATTTCAAAGTTTCCCTGATACCGAGTTATCTGCCGCAGTATCGGTCGCAGCCGGGGAACGGACTGCTGGGTATTGATAAAATCCCTGAGTTCCCGCCCCGGCGGGGGATCGGTGTTTTTTGTGGAAATCCATTCATCATTTTTGGCATTATAGAGGACAATAGAATCAATAGAAGGATTGGTGGTAACAGTAGTTTCCGTTAAATTCCGCATATAGGTGATGATGTCCTTGTATACAAAATCCTGACTGTACAAAAATTGCTGGGTGTAATTGTTTAGATACACCTCAAGACAGATATTGGCGATCATGTCGCTCATATACCCGTAGCCATAATTTATTTGGGAAAGCACGATATTATTGGAAAAGGTTATGCTGTTGCCTATATTTTTCTGGGCAATCCCGTAGGAAATAAAAGAGAAGGGAATAAACAGAATATAAGCAAAGATCAGCATAAAGAGGATTATCCGTTTATAATAAAACCCCCGGACCCGAAGGTGTTTAAAGGCTAACCTCATACTATTTCCTTGTTTTGGGTACTGCAAATTTAACAAAAATTATTGTAAATTGGAAGCAAGAAAATCGTTATATGTCAAAGTTATAGTTAAATATGCTGAATTTACAGTAGACGGCCCCCCAAAAACCATTTTACCATTCTGTATCATCTTTGGTTTATATGGAGCCGGGATATCTTGGGAAACAAAAAAATAAAGCTGAACTGGGGGCTCCTGGTACTGGCGTTGCCGGGCCTGGTCTTTTTATTTGCCTTTTATTATGCGCCTCTCTTTGGGCTTATTATTCCCTTCAAGCGGCTGAACTACGCAAAGGGGATCTGGGACAGCGAATGGGTAGGGTTCAAAAATTTTGAATTTTTCTTTAAATCCCAGGATGCCGTCCGAGTTACCAGAAACACTCTGGGCCTTAACCTGTCCTTTATTATATTTACTTTAGTCCTGTCGGTAATTTTGGCCTTACTCCTCTTTAACCTTTCAAGGAAGAAAGTCAAAATTTACCAAACGGCGATATTTATTCCTTATTTTATATCATGGGTTGTGGCCAGCTATGTATTATACGCCCTGCAGAATCCTGTTTCGGGTCTCCTCCCCACCGGATTAAGACGACTCGGAATAGAAATTCCCAACATCTACACCACCCCAAAATACTGGCCCTTTATCCTGAGTACCGCCTATGTCTGGAAGAATGTGGGGTATATGACCCTGCTCTTTTATACCGCCCTTATGGGAATAGAGGCCGCACAATTTGAGGCGGCAGCCATTGACGGGGCAAACGTCTTCCAGATCACCCTATCGATATCCATCCCTTCTTTGGTTCCTGTGATTACCCTCCTGGCAATTCTTCAGATTGGAAAAATATTTTATTCCGATTTTGGTATGTTTTATTTTCTTACCCGAGATTCGGGGCCCATCTATTCAACTACCGACGTAATCGATACCTATGTGTACCGGGCCCTGCGTTTAACAGGGGATATCGGAATGGCTTCCGCCGCAGGACTCTATCAATCGGTAATGGGTTTTGTCGCTGTTTTATGCAGTAATCTTATTGTCCGACGCATAAACCGGGAAAGTGCGATTTTTTAGGAGGAAAATATGGTTGGGGGCAACAAACATAGTCCGGTAAAAAACCTAATGATTAACGGCTTATTTATCATCCTTTCCCTTGCCTGTGTACTTCCCCTCGTTCTTATCATAGCGGCGTCTCTTTCCACCGAGGAGGGAATAAACCTTCGGGGCTATTCCCTCCTGCCCCGGAATTTTTCTTTTCAGGCATACAAATACATCTTTCAGAGTCCAAAACAGTTGTTCTATTCCTACCGGATTACCATCTTCGTCACCGTGACAGGGAGCCTGGCAAGCCTCCTCTGTACTGGTATGCTGGCCTATGTAATAGCTCGGCGGGACTTTCTCCTGCGCCGGTTTTTTTCATTTCTTGTACTCTTTACCCTTCTCTTCAGCGGGGGTATAGTACCCACCTATATCATGGTCAGCCGGTATTATCATCTCAAGGATACCATCCTCGCCCTGATCTTCCCTTATATTATCATCCCCTGGCATGTATTTTTGATGAAGGGCTTTTTTAGCGAAATGCCCACCTCTTTAATCGAAGCAGCGAAGATAGACGGCGCCATGGAAGGGACCATATTCTTCAGGATCATCGTACCGATCTCCAAACCTGCCTTTGCGACAGTGGGTCTCTTCTGCGCCTTTACCTACTGGAACGATTGGTGGCTTTCCCTCCTCTATATCGATAATGCCAGGCTTATCTCGCTCCAATTCTACCTCTACCGGATCATGAATACCATTCAGTTCCTGGCCACATCCATGCAGACCAGGAGCATCACCATCGATCTGGGGGATCTTCCCGGAGAAACCGCCCGGATGGCCCTATGCGTCCTCGCGGCGGGTCCCATGCTGTTCATTTTTCCCTTCTTTCAAAAATATTTTGTCCGGGGCCTTACCATGGGCGCCATAAAGGAATGAAGAGAAAAACAATTTCCGTTGAGAGTATCCGTATTGTACGGATCCATATATTTTTTGGAAAGGAGAATTACGATGATGAAAAAAGCAATCCTTGTTCTGCCGATACTGTTGTTGCTCTGTCTGCCCCTCTTTGCCGGCGGGAGCGGGGACCAAACCAAAGCCTCCGGCAACGCTCCGATTGAATTGGTTTATTATGTGGGCGGACGGGGCGCCCAGGTGGACCTTCCGGCGGTCCTCGTGGAGGTCAATAAATATCTGACGGATAAAATCGGTTGTACCTTGAAGATCATTGAAACCGATTTTGGCAACTACAATCAAAAGCTGCAAATGGTTATCGCCAGCCAAGAGGAATTCGATCTCTGCTATACCGCCGACTGGTCGGGGGACTTTTACAACAACGTGAGTAAAAACGCCTTTCTGGAGCTGGACGATCTTATCGATCAATACGCACCTCAGCTCAAAACCGATATTCCTGCCAATGGCTGGGAAGCCGTCAAGGTCAACGGAAAGATCATGGCAGTTCCGAATCAGCAGATCTGGGCCCGGTCAAACGGCTGGGCCGCACAGGTTTCCTATCTGGAAAAATACAACTTTAATCCAACGACCGTAAAAAAAGTAGCCGACCTGGAACCGCTCCTCGCGGCAATTAAGAGGGACAATCCTACATGGTATCCTCTCTCGGCCCACACCGACGGCATCCTGGACTTCCTTACCTACTATATGGGTTATGATGAACTTATTGGACGGCATATCCCCGGGGTTATCCTCTTTACCGACAACAACCTCAAGGCCATCAACCAATTTGAACTACCCCAGGTGCAAGAACACTACCGGCTGATGCGGCAGTGGAATCAAAAGGGCTATATCAGGCCCGATGCGGCGACGGTTACCGACATCAGCGCCGATTCAAAGGCTGGAAGGCTGCCGGTAGGATTCCCCGGAACGATGAAACCTGGTCAGGATGTACAGGACACCATCAGTAACGGAGGAAGACCTATCAAGAGCTTCGCCCTTTCCACCCCTATCCAGACCACCAGCGGCATCACCGGTACAATGACCGCCATAAGCCGGACATCCAAACATCCGGATAAAGCCATCCAGTTTATTAACCTTATGAATTCCGATAAATACCTGTACAATCTCATCATCAACGGTATTGAGGGAAAACACTACACCTGGATAGACAAGGACTTTATCCGTCCTATTCCCAATTCCGGTTATACTCCCAACGCGGACTGGATGTACGGTAACCAGTTCCTGGCCTATTTTAAGGAAGGCCAAAGTGTTACCGACTGGGAAGAGACTATCAAGATCAATACCAGTGCGAAACCTTCCCCGGCTTTGGGCTTTGTGTTTAACCCCATCCCGGTTCAGACCGAAATTGCCGGGGTAAGCGCGGTGGTAAAGGAATACGAACTCGCCCTGGATACCGGTGCGGTGGATCCCGACCGGGTCCTGCCGGAATTTTTGGCGAAACTCAAGGGGGCGGGCAGCGATATACTGCTCACGGAATTACAAAAACAGCTTGATGCCTGGAAGCAGTCCAAATAGGAACCCCGCGAAAACTACAAAGCCCCGGGAGACCGGTTCTTCCGGGGCTTTCTTTACAAAGGAAGTTGAAATGCGATTTGTCCATGAACCGATTGATTTTGAAGTGTATATCGGCGGTTGTGGGGATGCCGCCGTGGATTCCCGGGGTCGTATCTTTGCCATCAGTATTCCCTATCCCGTCACGATCTTCGGACAGGATGGTAAACTAATCAAACGCTGGCCCGAGGGTATCATCGGCTGTGCCCATGGGATCTATATCGACGAAGCGGATTATGTTTATATCGTCGACTCAGACTGGCACCTCCTTACCAAATTCAGCCCCGAAGGGGAAATATTGATGCGGATAGGCAGCCGGGGAGTTCGCTCGGACACAGGGGCGGAAAAGGGGAACTACAAAACTATCAGATGGGGGGCGCCGCCCTTTTACGCCCCTTCCAAGGTAACTGTCTCCCCCTGGGGGGAGATCTTCGTCACCGACGGGTATGGCAATTCCCGGGTGCACCGTTTTTCGGCGGAGGGTAAACTCCTTGCGTCCTGGGGTGAGCCCGGGGGCGGGCCCGGACAGTTCCGGCTTCCCCACGGCATCGGCGTAGACAAGGATAATCGGGTCTACGTGGCAGACCGGGAAAATGACCGGGTCCAGATATTTGACGTTGAGGGCCAAGTCCTTGACATCTGGAACAACATAAATCGGCCCGACGGAATTTGTGTACGAGACGACCTGGTTTATGTGGCGGAACTCGGACACATAGCTTATAACGACAATGTGATGTACGAACTTTACGAAAATATGCCCTGGTCCCAAGTCGTGGTTTTTGATACCGGCGGCTGCGAGATCACCCGGTTCGGCGGGGAGGACCCCTGGCGGGAAGGGAATCTCTACTCTGCCCACGGAGCCAATCTGGACCGGGAGGGAAATCTCTACATCGCCGACTCAGGGCTGCCTGACAGTAATTTCGTTCCGGATGGACGCAGACGCCATGCCCTGCAAAAATTTAAACGGATCGGCTAAGGAAAGAGAAATTTGAAAAAGATAGAACCCTACAGAAAACCGAAAGGAGTTGATGATATCCCCTTTCGGTACCTGGATGCCCCTGACTTCGGTGATAGGACACTGTTTATATGGCCGGAACATATCACCGCCATTGGTGAAGTATTGGAAGATGGTCTGGTCTGTTCCGCCCTGCGGGTAACCTACTCCGCCGAGATCGAAGCGGGTCTATTGAAACCGGCGGACTTCCTCGTACCCGGCCGCCGGGTTATCCGTACCTGTGTCAACAACACGGGACAAAGGGGGAAAGCGGCACGGATGGGCCGGTACCTCTTTGTGGAACTCCTCATTAATACCGGACCGGATTCTAATGAATACCGGGAAGCCTTTGGAAACTATAAATACAGCCCT
>JAISOO010000180.1 GCA_031275595.1 Spirochaetaceae bacterium
ACCCCCGGTAACGAGGAGGATCCGCAGACTACGCATCATTCCCCCGGAGTATCTTCAAAAACGCATCCAGGCTCCTGTCCCATGCCGGAATGGTGATTCCCAAGGCTTCCCTGATCCTGGTCTTGTCCAGAACCGAATAGGCAGGCCGTTTTACCCGGGCAGGGTACTCGTCACTGGTACAGGGAGTAAGCGTACAGGCCCTGGTCAGAATGCCCAGCTCCCGGCCCCGGGCATAGATCCTTTGGGCAAATTCGAACCATGAAATATCCCCCTGGTTGGAATAGTGGTATATACCGTAGGGGATCGCCCTCCCCTCCTCCTCCCGGGCAATGAAGGCATGGATAGTCTCCGCCAAATCCCGGGCCCAGGTAGGGCTGCCCCGCTGATCCCGCACCACCGAGAGACGATCCCGCTCCCGCATCAGATCCAGCATGGTGGTCACAAAATTCTTTCCGTACCGGCCGTAAAGCCAGGCGGTCCTGATGATATAAGCCCGTCCGGCGCCTTCCAGAACCTTCCGCTCCCCCTCCCACTTGGTGCGCCCGTAAACTCCGATGGGGTCCGGGGGATCATCCTCCCGGTAGGGCCGTCTTTCGGGGGAATCTCCGGAATAGATTCCTTTGCCGTTAAACACATAATCGGTGGAAATATGGATGAGGGTACTCCCGGTTTTTTCTGCCAAAACGGCAATACGGCCCGGCCCATCGGCGTTCAGCAGGCGGCAAAGCTCAACCTCCTCTTCGGCCCTGTCCACGGCGGTATACGCGGCGCAGTTCACGATCCAGCGGAAGGGGCCCTGCCGTTCCACAAAACCTCCCAGGGAAACCCCGTGGGTTATATCGACCTCCTGGTCCGTCCCGGTATAGGCAATGCCGGCCGTATCAAAAAGGCGGGAAAGTTCCGTTCCCAGCATACCCCGGCTGCCGATAAGCCAAATCACCGGCCCATGCCTCCGGCGGAAAAGGCCGGCAGGTTCCGATCCTTTTCCGAAAGGATGTACTCCATCCCCAGATCCGGCCAGGCAATACCGATGGCGGGATCATTCCAGAGGATCCCCCCCTCATCCTCGGGGTAATAAAAATCGGTACATTTATAGACAAAAACCGCGCTTTCGCTCAAAACCAAAAAACCGTGGGCGAACCCCGGGGGTATCCAGAACTGATTCTGCCTTCGGGCGTCTAAAACAACCCCGTACCATTTTCCGCAGCTTCCGGAACCGGGACGAATATCCACGGCCACATCAAAGACCTCCCCCTCAATAACCCGGAGCAGCTTTCCCTGGGGATGGTTTTTCTGAAAATGAAGGCCCCGGAGCACCCCCTTCGCGGAACGGGATTGGTTGTCCTGCACAAAAGCCATAGAAAACCCCGCCTGTTTAAAATCCCGCTCAGAATAGGATTCAAAAAAATAGCCCCGGTGATCCCCGAACAACGCGGGCTGTATTTCGTAAAGCCCTTCCAAAGGACAGGGAGTAAAAGTAAAGGGCATTACTTTTCCTCCGCAAGGTATTGTAAATAAGCGCCATATTCGGTTTTATAAGCCGCCGCCAGGGCCTCTATCTGTTTCCGGGAGATCCAGCCGTTGAAATAGGCGATTTCTTCAATACACGAGATGTACATTCCCTGCCGTTTCTGAATCGTGGCGATAAAATTAGACGCCTCCAGAAGACCGTCGTAGGTCCCCGTATCAAGCCAAGCCATGCCCCGCCCCAATACCTCGACGGAAAGGCAGCCCGTTTCAAGATAGGCGTTGTTCACCGCGGTTATCTCGATTTCCCCCCGGGGTGATGGTTTTATGGCTCCGGCAATTTCCACCACCCGGTTATCGTAAAAGTAGAGCCCCGGAACCGCGTAATGGGATTTAGGGCGGGATGGCTTTTCCTCAATGGACAGGGCCGATCCCTTTGCATCAAATTCCACCACCCCATAGGCGGAGGGGTCCCTCACATAGTAGGCGAATATGGTTCCTCCCCCCTGGGTTTCCACCTTCCGGGCGGCGTTTTTCAGGGTTGAGCTGAATCCCCGGCCATAAAAGACATTATCCCCCAGAACCAGGGCGCAGGGTTCTTTCCCGATAAAGGACGCCCCCAAAATAAAAGCGTCCGCCAGCCCCCGGGGGCTCTCCTGGACCGAATAGTCAAAGCTCATCCCCAGCCAGGCCCCGGACCCAAAAAGTTCCCTGAAAAGGGGAAGATCCCGGGGGGTTGAGATGATAAGTACCTCCCGAATTCCCGCCAGCATCAGCACCGACAAGGGGTAGTAGATCATGGGCTTATCATAGAGGGGCAGGATCTGCTTGGACACCGCCCTGGTGATGGGGTAAAGCCGGGTTCCGGACCCTCCCGCAAGAATAAGGCCTTTCATTTTTGTCTGCTCCTACTCCCCATCCATCAACAGGAATTCCCCAAGGGGAGCCTGCTTAATACCTCGGCGGCTCACCGAAGCCACCGGCCCTCCGGGGTATACCACGTATTTGGGAAAATTATCGGGGATCTTTTCCAGATCCGCCATTTCCCGGGCCGGTACCGTCCGGCCGGAAAAACAACCCACGGGGCGGACGTAGAGTTTTTCTCCGGGTTTTTCCGCCGCAAAGCCGATCTCCCCTTCGCCGGTTTTCGCTGCATACAAGGTATACCCCCGCCGCAGGAGGCAGAGAAACACCCCCTGGGCAACGGTTTGTACATCCCCCGGGTCCGGGGTATTTTGGCGCAGCATATTCCACAGCCCCGGATCCCCAAAATAATACTTTTCGCCGGTCTCAAACACCCTCCGGATCTTCAGATCGAGCCGACGCAGGGGATAAACCAAAAAGGATTTCTCCAGGGCCTCCAGATAATTGATAACCGTCTGTACCGGAATCCCGATACCCCGGCTTTTTAAATAGCCGCTGATGGTGTTGGCGGAAAGGACCCTTCCCATGGTATCCGCCAAACAGTCAACGATACTTTCCAAAAACCGAATATGGCGGATCTTTTCCCAAGCCGCCACATCCCTCAGCAGTATGGAGGCATAGCTATTTTTTAGATACTCCCGGATAAAAAAACTATTCCGGGGAAGAAAGGCCAAACAGGGCATTCCTCCGGCGGTCAGGTAAGCCGCCAGGGCCTCGTCGGTATTATCCAGCTGATAAAACCGCAAAAATTCTCCATAATCCAGGGGATAAACCTGAATTCGGGTAAATTTTTCCGCAAAGGCGGCAATAAATTCCCCGGAGATCAGCCGGGCATTACTGCCTGCCAGATAAATGTCACAACGCCCCCCGGCATATAAGGTCTCCAACCCCTTCTCAAACCCGGGAAGTCCCTGCGGCTCATCAATAAAAACATAATTAGCCCGATCCCGCCGTAGCCTCGTATGGATAAAACCGAAAAGCTCCTCCCCGTTTTTTAGCCGCCGGTATTCCGCGGCCTCCATGTCAAGGTACAAAATATGGGCCCCTTTATCCCCGGCCCTAATTTCATGGATAAGATGGTACAGGATATGGGTTTTTCCGACCCCCCGCTGGCCGGTTAATACCTTGACGGAAGAAGAACCGATAAGGGGGCGCAGCCGGTCAAAATAACAGGGCCGGGAAATATATTCGGAAGGAATTTTCATGTATGGCTTTCCCAAAACTTCAGCTTTGAAACACCAACGACATAGGGCGCGAAAACCTCTAAAAACTGAGATTTTCAGAGGTTTCCGTATAAAATTTAAATGTAAAAACAGACCCTCACGCCGTTTTCATAGAACCGGTTTCAAAATATCAGATTTTAAGACCGCCGTAAATAACAAAACTTTCAATCTTATTTAAAGAAATTTACTAAAACAGTAAAAATTTCAATTATGATTGAAATTTCTTTATTGCCGGAAAAATCCTCCCCCCCTTTATAAAAAACATACTTAAAAAAATCCCGCCGCCGCCGCAACAGACTGACCGGACCCGCCGCTCAAAATTCCGCGGCTTCAGAGCCTCCGGGGCTCAAAAACAGGCCGATTATAACGCTAAAACCAGCCTTAAAAAATATATACCATTCCGCAGGAATTTTCAACCGCAAGCCGCAAGTCAGGCTAAAACGGGCTGTTTCAAAACCAGGCGAATCGCCCTATGCATACCGTACAGGCTCCCCAAGGAACCTCGACATTTGAATTTTCTGCCCCAAGGACAGCCCCTGGCGGCTTGGCCGAAATCCCCCAAAGTCCCCGGCCCCTTAGAGTTGATCAAGGTAGAGTATGTCCGGGGAGGGAGCGTAAACCTCTTCCCGGTATATCTCCCGATCCAGCATAAAGAGGACAAGTACCGAACCGGGCGGCAGTTCATAAGGAAGGGTGAATTCACCACCCGGATAGTTGGTGGTAATCAGGGTGGTAGTTTCCCCCGAGGGAAATATCGCGTCCAGCCGCACCGTCAGAGGATAGGGATTTTGTTCCAGGGTATACCGGAACAGGCCGAATACCCGGCCCTCCGCTGGTTCCGGAGGGATCACATGGATTAAAACCGGGGTATTCACCGTAACCAGGGCTTGGCCCGCCGGGTCCTGGTCGGCCACGGTTCCGGGCCGATCGGTTCCCCCCGCCTGCCCTATATCAAAGGTAAAATTGATCCCCGTGCCGCTTATCTGTTTAAGGGCATCGGCGATAGAAAGCCCCACCAGGCTGGGAACGGTGATTAGAATTTCTTCCCTGCCCCGGCTGACCACCAATTCCAGCTCCATGGGCTCGGAAATACCGGTCCCCGCCGGAGGGGCCTGCTGGAGTATGGTCCCCGGAGGTTCTGAGGAATATTCATACAAAAAGGGTTCCTTTAGAGAGAGGAGGGGTTGGGAGGCCGCGGTAAAAAGGGTCCGGAGTTCCATCCTCACTTCCTCCACATCCCGGCCCACATAATCCTCCAGCGTATTGAGCAGCACCCCCTCGCTCACCACGAGCCTTACCCGCCGGCCCGCCTTAACAATGCTGCCCGCCAGGGGATCCTGCTCCAGGATAGTCCCCTTATCTTCGGCGGATTGGGAATACCGGAGTTGGATCCGGGGGTATAGTTCCTTAACCTGAAGTTCCAGCAGGGCGTCGGTGAGTTCCTTGCCCCGCACGTCGGGCACCATGATCTCCTCCGTCCCCTGGACGGCGATAAAAAAAACCCCCACCGCCATAACCCCGACAAAAAACACCAGGCCCAGGGCGAGAAAACTAAAAATCCGGGAATTGCTTTCCCCATTCCCAAACCACGAATCGAGCAAATTCATAGTAACCTCTGAGACCTTCCCAAAACTTCGGTTTTGGAAAAGCAGCCTTATTAAGGAAAAGCGGATTTCCGGCCGCTTGTTCCAAAGTCTTTCCCCCATCCCGGTTGTGTTTTTCGGGGCGTTTTTAAGAAGCTCTGAAAGCCGTTGTTTTCAGAACGTTAATTGGGACCCGATAAAATCCCGGGCGCCGTTGATAAAGGTCCGCCAATCCAGGGCTTTTTTGGCGGCGTATTGCAGCGACTCCGCGGCAAAGATCCCGTCCCCCGTTTGTATCAATATCCCCGCCTGCTTGTCTATCCCCAGAACCGTTCCCGGCGGGAGGGCAGGTTCCCGGCGGGGGCCCCCATAGGGCCGTCCCTGGAGTATATACAATTCCCGGCCTCCGTGGCTCGTTAGGGAAAGGGGCCAGGGGGTATAGGCCCGGATCCGGGCGTCAATAACCGCGGCGCTTAGGGTCCAGTCTATACGGCCGTCTTCTTTTTTAATAAGCCCGCAATAGGTTGCTTCCCCATGGTTTTGGGGTTTCCCCGCCGGCAGCCCCCGGACAAGGCCGGGTAACAGGGAACGAAGCAGAGCCGCCCCTTTTATTCCGGCGTATTTGCTTAATTCTCCGGTAGTCTCCCGCCCTGTCAGGGGGAAAGCCTCCTGGAGCAGGATATCCCCGGCGTCCATTTCCGCGGCCAGCTTCTGGATGGTGATCCCCGTTTCCCGTTCCCGGTTCAGGATAGCCTGGGGGATGGGAGCGGCCCCCCGGTATTTGGGCAGCAGGCTGGGATGTATGTTGATTCCCCCCAAGGGAAAAAGGGCTAAAAACCGGGGACCGAATATCCGGCCGTAGGCAAAGGAGATCAACAGATCGGGCTGTAAACGGGCGATTTGTTCCCGTAAAGGGGCGTCGAGTTTTTCCGACTTTAAGAGTACAGGCGACACCGCCGGCCCGCCCCCCCCCCGGCCGACCGGGAACAGGGCCGGGGCGGCCTTACCCACCTCGGTGGGTTCCGTTTCCCCCCGTCTTCCCCGGGGCTTGTCGGGATTGGTCAATATTCCTACCAGTTCCAAACCTTCCCGGGCAAGGGCCGGATCCGCGAGGGTCCGCAGGGTGGGAACGGCAATAGCCGGGCTTCCGGCGTAGAGAATCCGCATAAGCTAGGCCCGGTTCCGTTTATCGAATTTAGTCATGATCCGGTTCCGTTTCGGCTCGGAAAGCCGGTCGATAAAAAGAACCCCCTCCAGGTGATCGTATTCGTGCTGAATTACCCGGGCGAGGATACCGTTGGCTTCGAGGGTAAAGGGCCGGCCCTTTTCATTCCAGGCCTGGACCCGCACGGAGGAAGGCCGGATCACGTCCGCCCAGATTCCCGGCAGGGAAAGACAACCCTCCTCATATTTTACCATATCCTGAGAAGTCCCAATGATTGAAGGATTAATAAATATCCGGGGAATATCCCCCTCAATATGGACCACAAAGATCCGTTCCAAAAGCCCCACCTGGGGACCGGCCAAACCGATCCCTTTGCCCTGATGCAGGGCCTCTATCATTTCCGCGGCGATCTTTCCGTAGCCTCCGTCGATTTTTTTTACCGGCGCCGCCTTTTGCCGCAGCATTTCATTCCCCAGGAGAATAATTTCCATACTAAATACATAATATACCAAAAAGTCCCATGGAACAAGGCGGGATTGTCCGGGCACCATAGGCGTTTACCTTCGGAAACTCAACCGGAGTTTCCGGAGGTTCCCATAGATAAACTGTCCGCGGGTTTTCATTGTATTTAAACCGGCGGTGTTCAGTACTCCGCGTTAACCCGTGAAGCTTTTGCTCCCAAAGCGTAGGCCTGTGGCGGCACCCCTGCGCTGCCGTTGTCCGCCCCGGGGTTTTAGGATTGGCTCCGGGAAACTTATCCCCGGAGCCGTCTCAGCCGGCCGCAGGCCTCCTCCACATCGGCGCGGTGGCCGAAGGCGGAAAACCGGATAAAAGACCGGCCCGCGGGTCCAAAGCCGGAACCGGGGGTGGTTACCACCTGGCATTTTTCCAGGATCTCCGTAAAGACCTCCCAGCTGTCCCGGCCGGGAAACCGGGCCCAAATATAAGGGGAATTATCCCCCCCCACACAGGGGATCCCCAGGTTCTGCAGGCTAAAGCGGATGAGTTGGGCGTTTCCCAGATAAAAGTCGCATAAGGCCCGGATCTCCTTAAGTCCTTCCGGTTCCAGGGCGGCAAGCCCGCCGGCCTGGGCTATGTTGGAGGCTCCATTAAAGATCGTGCCGCAGACCCGGGCCCAATCGGGATTGACCGGCTCCCCCCCGGCGTATTTCAGTTCCCGGGGAACCACGGTCCAGCCCAGGCGTACCCCGGTAAAGCCCGCGGGTTTGGAGAAGGAATTCACCTCGATGGCGCAGGTCTCTGCCCCCTCAATCTCGAAGATCGTCTTGGGAAGGAGGGGATCCCGAATGTACTCCGCATAGGCCGCGTCAAAGATGATGACAACCCCCTTTTTTATGGCCGCAGCCACCAGGGCAATAAGCTGCTCCCGGGTCGCCGCCGCTCCCGTGGGGTTGTTGGGGGAACAGAAATAAAAGACGCAGTTCTCCGGAAGGGCAGCCAGGTCCGGAAAGTAGTCATTTTCCGCGGTACAGGGAAGGTAACTGATCCCCCCGTAACCTGTGCCGGACCAGGTTCCCCCGGCTCCGATAAGGACCGACCCGTCCACGTAAACCGGATAAGAGGGGTCCTGGACCGCCACCCGGATTCCCCCGCCAAAGAGGAGCTGGAGCCGGCCTATGTCGCATTTGGCCCCATCGGAGATAAAGACCTCGTCGGCGGTAAATTGCCCCTGGTAAAATACCCGGGATATCCCCTCCCGAAGGGAGAGAAGCCCTTCGTCGCTGTAACCGCTGTACCCCTCAAGGGTGCCGAGCCGCCGGGCCCCTTCCAGAAGCCCCCGGTTGATGTAGGGAAGGATGGGCTCGGTGGTGTTTCCCACCCCCAGGCTGATGACGCGCCTCTCCGGGGAGGCGGTTTCCGGGTGGGCCGCGGTATATTCCCGGCGGCGTTTGGCGATTTCCGGAAAAAGATACCCCGCCTTAAGGGCGGCGAGGCAGGGGTTACGTGGTATCATGGAACGCTCCTTTATGTTATCTCGCGGCATACCGATCGTAATAGGCAATAAATAACCGCAGAGCAGAGCTCTGCGGTATTGCTTGCCAAGAAAGCTAAGTGAATAATTCCAATTGTCTGTTTTCATATATTTTTTCATATCCCTCAGGGCGCCGTCCTTGATTC
>JAISOO010000014.1 GCA_031275595.1 Spirochaetaceae bacterium
GATACCGGTACGCAGGACATAGAAAATCGCCTCAAGAACTTTGCGAGGGTCCATGGCCGGACGGCCTCCCCCCGGTTTCCGGCGGTATTCCCTGGTGGTGTCACGCCCTCGTTTTGGTAGCATGGACCTGGCGGCTTCCCAGAACGCATCGGTTATTTCCCATGAGTGCTGCTGTTTCATCCTCCCCCTCCTGGTTTTATATCGGCACCCAAAAGAAGATTATTTAGGGATAAGCCCTAAGTATGGTGCAAGACTAGCATATAAACTGGCACATAAATCGGTGTTCTTCGATAATCCCCAGGAATACGGCGAGTGTAAGAAGACAGTGTAAGAAAAATCTGATAATGTCAGGAGAAATCATAACAAGTCATATGATTTCAGGGTTGATCTTTTTCTATATATGTTCTATATTATTTAGCGTTAATAAACGCTCCTGATACCATCTGACACGGTTTTTTCCGATCTGAAAATCCTTGTGTCTAGAGTTCGATTCTCTGAGGTGGCAGTATGAGGGGTGTTCGGAAACTTCTGTTTTCCCGCCAAATTTCTCTGAGTCAGATCAACCGTGAAAACAGGCCGGGTCGAGGCACCTGTCGCCGGTTATAATTTCGCCAATGATGCCGGCAACGGTCATAACGCCGCCTACTATCCCGGCTTCGTCAAGGCCCGAAGCCTGTTTAGCCGCTATGAGCATATTGAAGACCGCGCCCAGACTACGCAGGAGCGGGATTTTACTCAATATCACCGGAGGCGCTTTATCTTTGATGCATAAGGGGGCAAGAACGATGAATTTAACCATAACCGCGGAAGAACAGGAAGCGCTTTTGGCCGATGCCCGGGAAACCATCAGCGCCGCCCTGGAGCGGCGGACGCCGGAATATAAACGGGGATCGGCCCTGGCAAAAGCCGTCCGGGAGGGAAATTCCGCCCTGATAAAACCCTGCGGAGCCTTTGTTACGATCCGCCAGGGCAAGGAACTGCGGGGCTGTATCGGCAGGCTGATCGCTTCCGGCGCCTTGGAAAAAACGGTCCGAATCATGGCCGGTGAAGCCGCCTTTGGGGATCCCCGGTTTCCCCCCCTAAGCCCGACCGAATTGCCTGCTTGTACCATTGAGATATCCGCCCTCTCTCCCCTGGAACCCTGTGCCGATCCCCGTTCGGTCCGGGTGGGGCTTCACGGCCTCTACCTGACCCACCGGGGCAGATCCGGGGTATTGCTTCCCCAGGTGCCGGTGGAACAGGGCTGGGATTTGGACACATATCTGGACTATATCTGTGTGAAAGCCGGGCTTCCCCCCCATTCCTACGCCGAGCCCGGGGCCCAGCTCTATACCTTTACCGCGGCGGTCTTTGGGGAGGAACCGGCGTCTTAAACCGGCGGCCGGGCTTCCCCCGCTTTGAGAAATTCCCGGCCAGGCAAAGGCTAAAGTTCCCGCTCATACCGGGCCATGCTGGCGGGGGTTTCGTAAACATCCACCGCCCAAAGCAAGCGGGGATCAACCGAAATTTTCGGTAAAAGCTCCTCAAGGTTTTTGAAAATAGAGCGGGCGATCCGTTCGGCGCTGGGATCGTTTTGAAATTCCGGTTTATCATTGAGGTTTGTGTGATCCAAACCGGCGATAAGCTCCCGAAGTTTTTGTTTGAGTACTCCAAAATCAACCAACATCCCCCCCTCATCCAATTCCATGCCCCGAACCCAGACCCGAACCCGATAGTTATGACCGTGGAGATTTTCACATATTCCGTGATAATGGCTTAAAAAATGGGCCGCCGCGAATTCGGCTTCCACCCGGACAAAAAACATGGGATCAGCATAATGTTTTGGAACATCGGCGTCAATTATCCGCTTGACCCTGTTCATGTCGTGGTCAAATTTCCCTTTCCACCATAGCCTCTTTCGGCCAGAGCTTTTTCAGCTTCCCCTATTTCATCGTAATCCATGGCAGTATCCCCATAGATGATGGAATTCTCGTGGCCTTTCCCCAGGAGAAGCAGGAGGTCCCCTGGCCGGGCCAGGGACAGCGCCTTTCTGATGGCGGCGGGCCGGTCAGGGATAAGAAAAAGATCCTCCCCCTGCCCGCGCCCGGGACAACCGGCGGCGATTTCTTCCAGGATAACCATGGGGCTCTCTCTTCGGGGATCCTCATCGGTAAGGATCAGGATATCCGACCATTGGGAAGCGATACGGCCCTGGAGGGGCCTTTTTTGAGTGTCCCGTTCCCCGGCGGAACCGAAAAGGCTGATGATCCGTCCCCCGGACCGGTTCATCCGTTCCCGAAGGGGGGGGAAGATGGTCTCGAAAGAGGAAGGGGTATGGGCATAATCCACCAAGACCTCAAAGGGCTGGCCCTGGTCCACGGTAGTCATCCGTCCCCGGACGGGCTTAAGGCTGGGAACCAGGGGGACAAGGTCCCTCACGGGGATGGAAAGAAGCCCCGATACGGTTAGCAGCGCCCCTAGGACGTTTCCCGCGTTAAAAGCCCCGGGCAGCCGGTCCTGGATGAGGATCTGTTCCCCGCTTTCCGCGGCATGGACTTCGTAACGGTTCCCCGAACCTTCGCTTTTAAGGGAGCGGATGCCAAGATCCGCCGGAAAGCCCCGGACGCTGAAGGTAAAGGTCCGGCACCGGGTGGCGGCGGAAAAATAGGTGCCGCTGGGATCATCGGCGTTAGCCACCCCAAAGGCGGGGACGGTCCTCTGCGCCCCCTTTCCGGAGGGGCCTATGGCTTTGACATGGTCAACCCGGTCCAGGGCCCGGAATAAATTGGCCTTATCCTCCCGGTATTGTTCCCAGGTACCGTGAAATTCCAGGTGCTCGTGGGTCACGTTGGTCATAACCCCCGCGTCAAAAGCAATCTCCCCCAAACGGTTGGTCCGGGGGGACAGGCCGTGGGAACTGGCCTCCAGAACCGCGTATTCCACCCCCCGATCCAGCATTTCCCGTAAAAACCGATGGATCGCCGTGGCTTCCGGGGTGGTCTGATGTTCGGGATTTTTGACCTCCCCCTCCCCTTTATCGTACTGAACCGTGGAAATAAACCCCGCGGGTTTTCCCGCGAGTCGGAGGAGTTGATAGATGAGGTAAACCGTGGTACTTTTCCCCTCTGTCCCGGTTACCCCGGCAACAACCAAATGTTCCGAAGGAAAGCCGTAAAAGGCGTCCGCCGCCGCGGCCATGGCAAACCGGGAATCCCGTACCCGAATATACACAACGCCGTCCCGGTAGGCTCCAAGCTCATCCTGATGGATAATGGCGGCGGCCCCCTGTTGCAGGGCGCCGGGTATAAAGGAATGACCGTCCGCATGAAGCCCCGGAAGGGCAAAGTAGAGGTTTCCCGGTTTAATCCGCCGGGAATCATACTCCATCCCCGTGATCAGGGGGTCAAGCTCCTGGTGAATTCCCCGGATATACCCGCTTTTTTGGGCAACCGGGGGGGTAAAAAATTCCGACAAACGACGCGGCATAGGGTAATTCTAACCGGGCGGTCCGGGATGGGCAAGATGGGGTTTTAAAAACCGCTTCCGCGTTTTTTAGGGAGAAAAATGGAAGCCCTGTTCAATTTTTAACTGCGCAAAGAGCATGTGCAAAACCGCTTTTTCCGGTATGCCGGTTTTAAAAATCCTGTACTCCATGGTTTGATTGATTTTTCCCGCCGCCAGGGTCTTTCCCAAAACCCGGTCGGCTTCGGGAAAGGCCTTGGAAAAAACAGCGAAGGGGCCGCTCTCCCCTTCTAAATCGGCCGGTTTCCCAAAACTGAAGTTTTGGGAAGGCCCTGTTGTTTTAAAGGCCCCCGCGGTCCGGGGTATTTCCGGCAACTTATTCACCCATACCGGGGGAGATGATGGTGGAGGTAGTTTTTTGAGTCCCGAATCATCATCCGGCGGGGAGACGGTGCGCTCCCCCTGGGGACGGAATTGCTGATTTATTTTTTCTGACATGGAGAGGATATCCTTGGAGGCATTTTGGATATGATCCAGGGATCCCCCGACAGCGTCTATCAGGGTAGAAATATTCCGGAGTTCTTTTTCCCATGAAAATCCCGGAGGGGATTTTTTCATGCGTTCATGGGCCGCCAAAGTGATTTTTTCTTCTTTTTTCGTGATAATAATCACCCCCAAAAAAAGGAGAAGCCCGCATACTATCGGAATCAGCACTACCAGCAAGAGGGCATTCCCTCCAAAAAAGGAGGCTTTCCTGGAAACCCAGGTTATCATTCCTGACAGGTTGATTAAAATAAGGACCACCGGGACCAGTACCATAAGGAATATTAAAACGACAAAAAAACCAAAAGGCATCCGTCTTTTCATAATCACACCTCCCCCGAGGTAATTGAACCGCCCTTTGAGGTTGAGGAAACTTTGACAAAGGTTCTCTCTTTTGAAGGTACTACCGGGACCGGCGGGTATCAATGTTCTCCGTGCCTTTTATGGAAATATACTGCCGGTATTTATAAGAAACCGCTAAAACTGGGTTTTTCTCCGTTCCGCCATGCCGGTAATATTCTGAAATTCGAGCTCCTCGCCGTCGTCCAGAATAACCTTTCCCGAAAAAAAACCACAGACCTGCCGCCGTTTGAGGGAATGGATTAGGACCCGGTTGTGTTCAGACCGTTCCTGATTGGGAATAAAGGTCATCTCCAGCCGGTTATCATTACTGGTAAAACGCCAGGGTTCAAGCCAGTTCGCGGGAGAAATATGAAAGGTTACC
>JAISOO010000023.1 GCA_031275595.1 Spirochaetaceae bacterium
AGCCGCCTTGTCATGAACCTGCTCAAGCCCACGGGAGGCTCGGTATATTTTGACGGTATTGACATCAGCCGCATAAAAAGCCGGGATATGTACAGTATCCGGCGGCGCATACAGATAGTGTTTCAGGACCCCTTTTCGTCCCTGGACCCCCGGATGACGGTCTATGAAATTATTGGCGAAGGGCTTAAAAACTACCGGATGGTAAAGACCGCCGCCGCCCTCCGGGAACGGGTAGAAATGCTGGCGGAAAAATGCGGCCTTTTTGCGGATCAGTGCCGTCGCTATCCCCACCAGTTTTCAGGAGGTCAGCGGCAGCGCATCTGTATTGCCCGGGCCCTGGCGACAAACCCTGATTTTATCGTTCTTGATGAAGCCGTATCCGCCCTGGATGTTTCGATTCAGGCGCAGATACTCAACTTGCTCAAGGGGCTTCAGGAAGAGATGGATCTGGCCTACCTCTTTGTTTCCCACGATCTTTCGGTGGTGGAATTCTTAAGTGACCATGTGGCGGTAATGTACCTGGGGAGAATCGTGGAGATGGGGAGTGTCGAAGATGTTTTTCATCATCCCCGGCATCCTTATACGGAGGCCCTCCTCAGCGCGGTCCCGGCCTTTACCGCCGAAGAAAAGGCTGCCAAAAAGCGGATAATCCTGGAAGGAGATATTCCCTCCCCGGCGGATCCGCCTCAAGGCTGTTACTTTTCTACCCGCTGCCCCTATGCGGATGAGCATTGCCGGAAATTCTACCCCGAATACCGGGAGATTGCGCCTGAGCATCTGGTTGCCTGCCATAAGATGCCGGTAAGCGCCTCATCACAGCCCGAAGATTTTGCTATTGTGTATTAGAGAGGAGCATTATGTACAATGAAGAAACCCACGCATACCTTATCGGACTGTTTTTTTCGGCCCTGAAAAGCCGGAGCAAAAGGGGCATCCGGGTCTTTACCGTGGGAACGCGGTATTATGCGGAACAGCGGGGCCGCCGTATGGCCCTGCGGGCCCTGCGAGACGGCCATGAACTCAACTTTGATACCTACCTCGCCTACGGCGAGTGGAATCCTTCGGGAACGGTTTCTATGGAGTACGTCACAGAAACTGCGGGGAATAGTTTTGTTGAACGGATAAGCGTGTGCCCTTGGGCGGGCACCTTTGCCGCCATGGGCCTGAGGGACTGCGGACAGCTTTACTGCCACGAGATTGACCGGGGTATTATCCGGGGATTTAACCCGGAACTCCGCTTTGAGGTCAAATCGACCCTGAACGACACGGATACGTGCATTCAGGTCTTTGAGAACTTTGTCCCTCAAAAGGGTGTCATGTCTCCCCCGGACGGTAAACAGGACTGGCAGTATCACTGCGCCCATATACTTTCCGCCATGACGGACGTAGTCCGGGCCGCAGGTTTTACGGAGGTTCCGGCAGCGGTTAAAGAGAGTTTTATCCAAAAATACGGGGAAAATGCTTATCGGGGTATCGCTGAACAGGAGATAAACTTTAATCTGCCCCCGTCTTTTTCAAAACCCCTTTAGTACAAACTGTCATCCTCACTCTCCACCCTTCACACTTCACACTTCACACTCTTCTCACTTCACTCTCAACTCTTAACTCTTAACTCTTAACTCCCCACACTTTCTTCCCTTCACTGGTTAAACAAATTGGAGGACTTAAAATACAGTTCCGCGTTAAAGGTCCGCAGGAGCTTGCCCAGGGGACTGTTGGTTACGATGGTCCTGATGACTTTGGCGGATAGTTCCGCCGAGGGGACCACCTCCAGGTTGGGGATCTTTTCGGGTATGGAATCGGGGCAGTAGACCGTATCCGTGACGATAAGGTGCTTTAAAAGCCCCTGGGCGGAAAGCCGGGTAAGCCGTTCCCTGGCGGGGGAGGAAAAGGGGGCGTGGACCGCGATGATGTTGATCTCCGCGGGTTTAAGGGGCGCCAGGGCATGGATAAGGCTCTCCACCGAACCGGCGGTATCCACCATATCGTCCACTATCCACAGGACCTTATCCTCCACGGGTTCGGCGGAAAGGATGTTGATGGATTCAATGGTGTTTGATTTTGAATAATCCCGCTGCTTATGGGCCACCACCAGGGGGGCGCCAAAGGCATTGGCAAAAACCCGGGCCAGTTTTTCCCCCCCCGCGTCCACGGAGCAAAACGCCCAGTGGGGACGGACCACCTTTTCCAGGGTCGCCATATCCCGGATATAGATATCGCAGAGGTACTTCTTCAGGAGCGTCAGGGCGGGAATATCATCAATAACACAGAGGGTCGGATCCACCATGGATTTTGACTTATCCGAATGGAGCTGATAGGTTACAAGATGCTTCGTTCCCAGGCTTACCAGGGTCTTAAAATGCACCCACAGGCCAACGGAACTGCGCCGGGTGGTCCGATCCGACCGCGAACAGGAGACAAAGGGTTCAAAAATGATGATTTTTTCGGCCTGGGAACGCTTTAGGGCGTCCACCGCATGGTATAACTCAAGCTTTGCCTCTTCAACGCCGATTCCCGCCTCATTCCGGGCGCAGCTGGTAAAGAGGACCACGTCCTTGCCCCGGAGGGATTTATTAACCACCACTTCCATTTCCCCGTCGGCAAAACGGTCGGTACTTAATACAGCGATCCCGTCAATATCATCCGCAAAAGATACAAAACTGGGAAATTTTGTCAATTCCCCGGCAACCCGGGCCGCGTATTTACCCATGGACCGAGTGGCGGTTATGACAAATTCATTCACCATGATCATCCCCCGTTTATCTATGTCCCTACTATAAAGGCGGTTTACGGGTTTTGCAAGGGCGAAGCGCCGCAAACTCCCAACTGCCCGCAGGCGCCGGATACCCCCCGGCCCTTCCTGAAACGCCGGGTCACCTTTAGGCCCTTCTTGTTAAGCAGGCCCATAAACCGTTCCAACTCCCCCCTGGCGGGCTCCCGCAGGGGAAGGCCCCGGAACTCCGGACCTTCCACGGGGTTCCAGGGTATCAGATTCACCACCACATCCAGGCCGGCGGCAAAGGCCGCCAGGGCCGCCGCGTCTTCCTGCCGGGTGTTAAGGCCCCCCAGGAGGACCGCCTCCACCGTGATCCGCCGGTCCTGCTTCCGCTGGTAGTAGACCAGGGCCTCCTTTAAGGCGGGAAGGGGGTTCCCCCGGCTTATGGGCATAAGGGCCTCCCGCAGGCAGGGCTCCGCGGTGGGAAGGGACACCGCAAGCCGCACCGGCGGCCCCCGATCCGCCAGATCCCGGATGCCCTCCACAATGCCGCTGGTAGACACCGTGATCCGCCGCCTGGAAAGGCCCAGCCCTTCCTGGTCGGTCAGGACCAAAAGGGCCCGGCGGAGTTCCGTCAAATTAAGGAGCGGCTCTCCCATGCCCATGATAACGATGTTGGCGATGGCGGGGTATACTGAACGGATATGGAGGAATTGTTCCACTATTTCGGCGGAGTCCAGGTTACGGAGGAAACCCAGGGTCCCGGTTTTACAGAACACGCAGCCCGCGGGGCAGCCGGCCTGGGTGGAAAGGCAGGCGGTCCTGCGTCCCTGGCCGTCATGCAGGAGGACCGCTTCGATCCGGGCGCCGTCCGCCAGGGCTATTTGGAGCTTTACCGTTCCGTCGGGGTCCTCAAGCCGGGCCGCGATACGGCTTCCGTAGAGGGTAAACCGGGAATCGAGTTCCCTTCGCAGGTCCAGGGAAAGGTTTGTCATATCGGAAAAAGATCGGGCCCCCCGGGCGATCCACTTAAAGATCTGTTTGG
Organism: Spirochaetaceae bacterium; assembly: GCA_031275595.1. The sequence goes on from JAISOO010000023.1 coordinate 3,762, forward strand.
CCCTAAAGGGGGGCAGGGGAAGGGAGAGGCCGATCAGATCTTCCCGGGGACAGCCCGAGATAACCGGTTTAGACCGCAGATCCGGCATCCTGACGCCCTTAGGCCTTGAGTTTTTCCAGGAATTCGGAGACAAACATGTTCCGAATCCCCAGTTTCTGGAATTCTCCCAGGACCTCGATGGCGGAATTCCGTTCCCCCTTTTTGATCCAGCAATCGGCGGTTTCTATGTAGAGCCGGTAGTTTTTGGGATCCTGCTGGATAAGCCTGCGAAGGGACTCGATGGATTCGTCGAATTTGCCCTGGGCCTTGGCAACCACCGCCAGGCCCAGAACCGCATAGGTATCAAATTCGATGTTGAGGGCCCGCTCGTAGTATTCCACCGCCCGGTCATAGTCGTTTAAATTCCGGTAGGCGTCCCCGGCGCGGGTCAGGATAACCTTGTTCCGGGGGTCCTGCTCCAGGATACGGTTCCAGTATTCCAGGGAGCGGTACTGTTGGTTCAGGCCCCGGTAGCAGTCGGCCAGGCCAAAGAGGGCGTAAAAATTATAGGGGTCCCGCTGCAGGGCCTTTTCGAAGTAGGGAATACCCTGTTCAAAGGTTTTGAGTTTCCGGTGGCAGTTTCCGATGGAGGTAAGGACCCGGATATCCACGGTATCCTTGCTGGATTCCAGCATTTTTTCCCAGTAAAAAAGGGCGTCCCGGTACTCTTTAAAATCATAGTGCAGATGTCCCAGGCCGATGATGGCGTAGGGGTTCTGGTCTTCCATTTCCAGGACCCGGAGGTATACCGCCTTGGAGCGCTTGAAATCCCGGACCTTACGGTAGGCGTCGGCCACCCGGGTTAAAACGGTGATATTCCTGTCATCATGGAGCAGGTACTGTTCCCATATTTCTATGGCCTTATGGTACTGATTCAGGGCCTTGTAACAGTCCGCCAGGCCAAAAAGGGCGTAGTTGTTCCCCGGATGGTGGGAAAGGCAGCTTCTGTAATAATCCACCGCCTCCCGAAAGGCCCCCCGTTTGCGGGTAGCGTCTCCCATGCCTACCAGGGCGTAATTGTTATTTTGATCCATCAAGAGGATCTTGTTAAAACATTCTATGGCTTCAGAGATCTTATTTTCCTTTAAAAACTGATACCCCTTTTTTGATAATTCTGATAACTCCGATACTTCCTGATTCTCAATCCCCCCCATCTCGGTCCCTGGATGTTCATCATTGATAAAATTAGCAGAAGTTTGTTTTAAGTCGTCACTCATTAGCAGGGTCCTCTTCTTTATGTATTAAATCTTTTATTAAAACAGATAGTTGCATAATTATGGGCTCACATTTTGTCTTATCCGGGGCAATCCAATACATTCGCAGCGCGTCCAGCGCCCGGCCCTTGGATTTATAATAATCACCGATCCGCACAAGGCCGTCTGAATAACCGGTGGTTAGAAAAATCCTCCGCGCCCCCTCAATATCTCCTGTATTATATAGAATATTTCCCTTACGGTTAAGCGCGGCCTTCTGGATTCCGTCAATAACAGGCCTTTTGGTGGTTTTAATAAACCCGTTTTGATCCTCAAAACGCTCAAAGACACCTTTATGATCCATATTATTTTGCCCTAAATAAAATATACTAATATAGTAATATTATTTACCATAATTTATAAAATTACAATAAGTTTTTTTTAAAAAAATCAACCACCGAGCGGCCATATTCCCGGGAATTCTCCCAAATAATCCCCTTGGGGGCTTCCTTGGGGGAATCCTGCCGGGGCCGGTGGATAAGAAGCCGCGAACCATCCCCCATCAGGGGAGAGGCGGCAACGGCCTCCACTAGGTCCCATTTGAAGCGATAGGGGAAGGGGGGATCGCAAAAAATGATGTCAAACCGTCTTTTTGCCCTCTTTACATAGAGTTCCGCGGCCATGAAACGGCAATTAATCCGTTCCGGCGCCATGGCGACGTTTTTTAACAGGGTTTTCCGCTTAAGGGGATCCATCTCCACCGCCTCCACCGGTTCCGCCCCCCGGGAAGCCGCCTCCAGGGCGATAATACCGGAACCGGAGAACATGTCAAGGAAGGAACACCCCGACAGGTCCCCCAAAGCGGCAAAGACCGACTCCCGCATACGATCCATGGCGGGCCGGATAATCCCCCCGGGAACTTCTACCCGCCGTCCCCGCAGGGTCCCGCCGGTGATCCTCATGGGTGTCTATTCCAGCCCCTTGAGGAGTTCGCTGAGTTCATCGGAACTGACCACCGGTTCCGCGGATGGCTTATGTCCCTGGGAGACGGAGCCTTCGATGTTTTTCCGCCGTTCCAGGCTGTTCTTCCGTAAAACCGTGGTTTTATCCCGGATTACCGGGAAGCGGACCGCCGAAATAGAGCCGGCGCCCTCTAGAACTTCCGACAAAACCTGGCAAAACTGCCCTTCCGTTTCGGCCAGGTTCTGAAACTGCTCATCCCGTTCTATGAGGCGTTCGTTTTTCAGGAGGCTTTCCAACAGGAAAGCCAGGGTAGCATCAATAAA
>JAISOO010000045.1 GCA_031275595.1 Spirochaetaceae bacterium
GGAATTTCACCGTTTTTTACCGAAATTGAAGCGTTTGAGGGTGTTCCGTGAGATTATTGAGTCCATGCGTGCCGATGCTTTTCTCTATAAAACCGCATAAGAACTTGCGACTCACAAGAAAATTTGATGTATTTGAAAAGATTCTATTGACAGAGTGATTATGGGGGATTATACCGAAGTAAAAGAATTTTCGTCCGGTTTTATGGCGGGAGAGGTATATGCGGGTATGTATTGTCGGCGTTAATCAGGGGTTGGGACTGGTGCTGTCCAGGCTTATGGCTGAAAAGGGGCATATCGTATATGCCGGTTTTAGAAACCAGCCCTCCCCGGGAATTAGGGAAGCCGTAGAGGAATTTGCTGGCTTCAGGATGTTGGAGATAGACGTAACCAAAGAAGCCATGGCGGAAGGGGCTGCCAAAAAGATCCTGGAAGATGGCGGAAAACTCGATGCTGTGGTGGTGACGGCGGGTATTTTAACGGACAGCGATAGAGAGCGATTGATTACCGATGCCCATATTGACGACCTTCGCGCCGCCTTAGAAGTAAACGTTGTCGGTTCGGAAATCATGATTAAACACTTTAGCCCCCTGGTTAACGATGGCGGTATGTTTATTATGATTACTTCTGAAGCCGGTTCCATGACCAACATCGGGTTGAAATATCCCGGTTATTCCGTGAGTAAGGCCGCGCAAAACAAGCTGATCGCTATTTTTGCGAAAACCGTTACCCGTTACCAAATTTATGCGATCCATCCTGGTCGTATGAATACGGTTATGGGCCGTAACGATGCTCAAATAGAACCTGAGGAGTCCGCCCGGAGTATATTCAGAATTATTACTGGTGAACAGAAGGTTTCACCCGAAAGGGGCTGGTTTATCAATTACCGCGGTGAGGCCATGGAAATTTAAAATTTTTTCGGAGGAAGGTATGAAAAAGCGGATAAAATGGGCGGTGGTGGGTACCGGTGGTATTACCCATGCTTTTGTCCGGGGGCTTAGAGCCGCCGAAGGGGCCCATATCCGGGCGGTGGTGTCCCGGTCGGCGAAGGGGGCGGCGGACTTTGCTGCGAAATATGATATCCCCAAAACCTATACCGATTTTGAGGTCATGCTTAATGATAACGATATTGACGTGGTATATCTTGGGGTTCCCCATTCCGCCCATAAAGAACTTGCGTTGCTCGCCTTTAACGCGGGAAAGGCCGTCCTCTGCGAGAAACCTGCGGCCATAAACGCCGGTGAGTTATCCGAAATGATAAGCTGCGCCCGCAAGAATCGGGTGTTTTTTATGGAAGCTCTGTGGACGCGATTTGTTCCCCCGGTTTGCAAAGTCCGGGAATGGCTTACCGATGGACTTATAGGGGAGGTCCGGATTTTTCAAGGGAATTTTGGTTTTCGGGCGGCGGTCCCCCGTTCTCACCGGCTTTTGGATATTAACCAAGGGGGGGGCGCGCTTTTGGATGCTGGGGTCTATCCGATCTCCTTTGCATCCATGGTTTTTGGCGGCGGAAAACCGCATCACATAAGTAGTATCCTTTCCCTGGGGGAAACCGGCGTTGACGAGGAAACCGCCGCCCTTATCTATTGGGGGCCCCATAAGACGGCGATGATCAGCGCGTCCCTTTCTGTCGCCACTGTAAGCGATGTGTGGATATACGGAACCGAGGGTTTTATCCATCTTCCGTCCTTTGTATTTTGCCATAGTGCCAATCTGGTTGTGGCCGGTAAATCTACTTACCATTGGGAGGGAGATTTTAGGGCAAACGGTTATAACTACGAAGCCGATGCGGTTATGGAGTGTCTTCGTGAAGGGAAGCGGGAGTGTGAACTCATGCCTCCGGATGAGTCCCTGAATATCGCCCGAATTATGGACGAGATCCGTAACTCCTGGGGTTTTAGGTATCCCCAGGAAAAATAGTCGACGATCCGGTCCGAGTGTTCCTGCATCCGTTCCTATCCTCCTCTCAACGGAACAAAGATCGTATTTCTTTTTTAGCCTGATTCTGTACCTCCGGCGGATAGCCGCCGCCTGTAAGGGTCGTCAAAATTTTTATCCCCCGGTTACTGAGGGGAGGGCCGGAAAAGCGGCAGAGGGCTCCGGTGGCCGCGGCGATGGCTACTAAAATCCGCTCATCTTCCCCGGAGGCATCGGCGCTCAGCATGGCAGAAAATATCTCCAGGGCGACGCCGTCGGGATCAAGCCCGATACGGCCTATGGCTTCCGCGGCGGCTATTTTAACCAGCGGGTCCGGTTCATAATACAAAAGGCTCGAAAGGAAGGGGATGGTTTCCCGGGAGCCGATATAGCCCAGGAGCCGGAGCCCTTCGAGCCGGTGGTAGATATGGACCGGAGGCCGGACGGCGGATGCTCCGGGGGTACGGATAAAGCTCCCGGATACTTCCATTAAATAACCGGTATAATCCTCTTCATTTTCCCCAAGACGGCCCGCAAAAATATCCCTTCCGATCTGTTCCAAACGGCTGTCAATATTCCCGTCCCCAAACCGGAGGGCATAGTCCGCCCAGGATAAGGGGGGCAGCTTACCCAAGCCGTAGCTACCCTCCGGGGCCGTGCCGTAGAGGGATTTCGGGAGGGACCTGGTCCTCTCCTCGGTCCGGTAGGCGTAGAGGATCCAGTCCTCCCCGCCGGCAAAGAGGATCCCCACATCACTGAAAGCGGGAATCGCCGCCGTCCCTTCCAGTTCCAGGATCCACAGCCGCCGGCCGTCTTCGGTAAACCCCGATGCTCCGTTTCGGGAGAGCACATAGATCCCCCGTTCGTCAAAAAGCATTACCACCTCTTCATCGGCGTCCTTGGTTTTTTCCCCGGCCCTGACGTGGCTTTCCCCGGTCCAGAGGATCCGGCCGTCGGAACCGGAGAGGAGCAGTACCCTGCCGTCCCTCAGGGTAAGGGCGACCAGGTCATTCCGGCTCACCGCCGCCAGGGGAGAGGCGGGCAGGACGGGAAAGACCGCGGATATCAGGATCTGATTCCCATTCGGTTCCCGGCATATCATATCCACCGTTCCGGTCTTATAAAACAGCAGGACGGTTCCCCGATCCTCCGGGTTTCTCCCGCTATCCAGGGGGATTATTACCGCGGGGACCGCCGGGAGCATCTGGGAACGGATTTTGCCAAAGGGATCTATCGAAAGGAATTCCCCATTTTCCAGAACCGTCATCAGTCCTCCCCGGTTATCCGTTTTGGGGGACAGGGCAATGGGGGCGGGTAATTTTTTTCTCCACAGGGGATACCCCGATGCGGTATAGCAGATAAGCCGCTCCCCCAGGGGAATAAAGAGCCGTCCGTCCCAACCGGTCAGGACCGGCGCGGAGAGGGGGGTGTCCAGCCTCAAGCGCCAGAGTTCCCGGCCCACCCGGTTGATAACGATGAAGGTCCCATTGGTTCCGCATATATAGCTGGTCCCTTCCCGGGATCTGGTAATATAGGGGACTAATTTTCCTCCGGCAAAATAATCCCAGAGAAAATTTCCCCCGGAGGTATAGGCTTTCAGGTTCCCCCCGTCCAATACCACTATCACTGTTTCCGCCTGAACCGATGAGAACCCCGTGACCATTCCCTCCAGGGCTTCCCGCCAGATGGGTGTGGTATACGGCGGGGATTCCCCTCGGGTCGTTTCCTGGGCATAGAGCAGGGGGAAGGCCGCGGCAAGAAGGAAAACCAAACAGCGGTGCCGCCGGATCATACCCTGGTTCACCGTTTGAATACCGCCAGGGTTTCGATATGAGCGGTCTGGGGATAAAAATCGTGAAAATTAAGTTTTTCCAGCCCGTATCCCCCGCGGCATAATTCCCGGCTGTCCCTGGCCAGCGTGGCGGGATCGCAGGATACATAGGCCAGTACCGGCGGCCCTGCACTGACAAGCCACTGCCTCAGGGGTCCGGAAAGCCCCTGCCGGGGGGGATCCATGATGATGAACCCATAGGGCCTTTTCCCGGGGCTTTTTATCCTTTCCCCCAGGGTCTTTACCCATTGATCCGCCCTCAATGGAAAAAAGCGGCAATTCCCGCCGGGCATATTTTCCCGGGCGAGGCCGAGGGCCTGCCGGTTTTCCTCCACCAGATCGATCCGGGGAAAATATGCCCCTAAAAAAACGGCGAAGGTCCCCACCCCGCAATAAATATCCGCCATAGGCAGGGAAGGATCCGCCCCCTGAACGGCTTCCAGGAGTTCTGGAATAAGGACTTCCAGAGCGCTTCCATTACTTTGGAAAAAGAGCCCCGCGTCTATCGAAAGCTCCCGATCCAAAAGTTTTACTTTTCCCCGGGATCGGCCCCCCTCATATACCAGGGTAGTCCCCCGGGCATAAACGGTAAACCGATCCTTATCCGGAGCTAAAGGCAAAGCTCCCTCCGCCAGGGCCCGGCGTATCCCCGGGTCGGCGATGGGACAGTCGGCAACGGGGATGAGATCCCCGCTTTTCCGGGCCCTGAGGCCCAGGGAAACCGGCTGCCGGGAACGTTCAGGACCCGGTACGGGCCGGAACCGCCGGGAGGGGGGAATTTGTTTTATCCGATGGAATTGCATCCGGTTTCGGTAACCTTCGGGCACGGAAGGACGGATCCCCGGCTCGGGAAAAGAGGAAAAGCTTCCTAAGCGGACAAAGGCGTCCCGGAGGATCCGGCTTTTTTCCGTTAGCTGAGCTTCATAGGACAGGTGCTGGAGGGAACATCCCCCGCAGCTTCCGTAGAGAGGGCAGAAGGGCGTCTCCCTCAACGGGGAAGGTTCGGGGATTTCCAGCAATTCCGCCCATGCCCAGCCTTTGTTTTCTTCAATTATTCGTCCGGTTACCACATCTCCCGGGGCGGTAAGGTTCATAAAGATAGATTTTCCCCGGTAACGGATTATTCCGGACCCCCCGGCGGCGATCCCTTCCACCGGGGCGGTAAAAATTTCACCCATTCTCATGGAATTCTTATTATAGCATTATTGTCAGAACATTAACATAGGGAGTACAATAAAGCCATGGATGAATCGAATATATGGATATCCGGGACCGACGGGACCCGGCTTTTTGTGCGGCAATGGAAACCGGAAGGCCGGCCCCGGGGGGTGGTACATATAGTTCATGGTATGGCGGAGCATTCCCTGCGGTATGGGGAACTTGCCGGCCGGCTCTGCGGCGGGGGCTTTGAGGTCTGGGCCGCGGATATGCGGGGACACGGCAAAACCGCGGATCCCGGGGTAAACGGGCTTGGAACCGGGGGGCTTCTGGGGCATTGCGCCGACCGGGATGGGTTTTCCCTGGTGGTATCGGACATTGAGGAGATTAACCGCCGTATCGCGGAAGCCTACCCGGACCTTCCCCTTTTTTTATTGGGTCATTCCTGGGGTTCCTTTATTGCCCAAGCTTATATCGAAAGTTACCGCCGGCCCTTGGGGGGGTGTATCCTTTCCGGTACCCGGGGCCCCGGCGGATTAAAAATGGTGATCAGTGTGCCGGTTATGAAAACCCTTGCCTTTTTTCGGGGCGTTCGTAACCGTTCCTTACTTGCCCGGGCGCTGGCGGACGGCGCCTTTAATAAGCCTTTCCGGCCTAATCGGACCAATTTCGACTGGCTTTCCCGGGACGAAAAGATCGTGGACGCCTTCGCGGCGGATCCCCTTTGCGGTAAACTCTGTTCGGTTGGGTTTTACCGGGATCTGGCGGGCGCCTTAAGCCGGATCCATAAACCCAAGGAAATGGACAGGATCCCCCGGGATCTTCCCATCTATGTTTTTTCCGGCAGCGTCGACCCGGTGGGGGATATGGGTAACAGTCCCACCGCCCTGGTACAAGCCTACCGGTCCATGGGGATAACAGACCTGGAATTTGTGCTGTATCCCGATGCCCGGCATGAACCCCTCAATGAGACTAACCGGGAGGAAGTAATGGAGAACCTCTTGACCTGGCTTTCCCGGCATTGTTCTCCCCAAATAAACTGATGCGGATCCGATATATCACCGGAAAAAACGGCAGGCTGGTCAAAAAGGCGATAGTCTATACCCAGAATGAGCATGGTATCAATTTTGCCGACGTGGATACCGACGCGGTGTATATTATCGAAAAGCTGCGGGCCTGCGGGTATGAAACCTACATCGTGGGGGGGGCGGTCCGGGATCTGATGTTGGGTAAAAAGCCTAAGGATTTTGATATCGTCAGCGGCGCCAGCCCTTCCCGGATAAAAAAAACATTCCGCAATGCCCGGATCATAGGCCGGAGGTTTCGTCTGGTCCATGTGTATTTCGGCCCCAAAACCTTCGAGGTTTCCACCTTTCGATCCCTCAAAGACGGCCCCACCAGCAATACCTTCGGGGCCATTGAGGAGGATGTGCTTCGCCGGGATTTCTCTCTGAATGCCCTGTTTTACGATCCCGTAAAACAGGTGGTGGTGGACTATGTGGGGGGGATGAAGGATATACGGAACAAATGGATCCGTCCAATTATTCCCCTTTCGGTTATTTTCAGGGACGATCCGGTCCGGATGATCCGGGCGGTAAAATACGCCGCCACCACCGGATTTAAGCTGCCCTTGAGGATAAAATGGAAGATAAAACGCCAATCCTCCCTGCTTGCTTCCATACCGTCTTCCCGGTTGACGGAGGAACTTTTTAAGATCATCCATTCCGCTTCCGCTTTCCGGATCGTGGAAAGCCTCGAATTTTTCGGTTTGTATGAATATTTACAGCCCAAGGCTTCCGCGTTACTAAAGAAAAACAGCGTCTTCCGTACCCGGTATATGAAAAGCCTTGGCGATTTGAGCGGCAGCGAATCTACCGGAGCAGCCTTGGCCGCTCTTATCAGGGATTACCTGGAAGATTTTGTGGATTGGGATGGGGGCATAATGGAGAATTACAAAAACGCCTTCTATGGGGCGCGGCAATTTGTGCTGCCCATAAATCCCCCCCGGGCGGACTTGGATCATGCGGTACGGATTGTCTTTGGGGAACATGGAATGACCGTAAAAAAATCCCGCTTTATTGATCGGGGAAAATCCTGGTTTCCGATTGTGGAGACTCCCGGACCCGTGGAAATCCCCGGGGGGGATCCTCCCAAAAAAAGACGCCGCCGCAAAGGGCGTTCCAAGGGCGGCTCCGGCGAGGGCGGTCCTGAAGAGGATCCGGGTTAGGATTTCCCGGGCTTTTCAGCCGGAAGCCGTGCCTAAGGACCCGCCCTTCGGCGGGAAAGGTCATTTCATCCCGGAAATTAAATTTTCAACCCGTTCCTTATACCGCTGGGGGGATAGCCGGGCGGCTTCCTGAAGACAGGTTATGGCGTCGGTATTACGTCCCTGGGCCGCCGCGTTAAGCCCCCGGGCGTATTGAACCAGGGCCTGATCCGCCCCGTATTGCAGCGCCGAACGGTAATGCCCTTCTGCCTGGTCGTATTTTTTTCCCTCATAGGCCAAAAGACCCAGGTAATAATAGGGGGCATAATGGGCAGGCCGTTGATCGAGGGCCTTTAAAAACGACCGTTCCGCCCCGGCATAATCCTTGGTCTCATAGGCCTTTTGTCCTTCATCGATCAATTCCCTAAAGGTTTTGCGGCCGATCAGGTAGGTTTGGTAATCGTTTTGGAGCGTGTTGGTACCGGTCCAGAGGGTAATCCGCTTCATCACCGCTTCGGAGTTAAGCGCCGCCGAAGCCGAGTCGGACAGGAGCAGAAAGGATTCAATAAGGGCCCTGAAATAATCCGCGTTGCCGCTGTTCAAAAGGAAAGAAACCAGAGCCCAGGAAAAGCCCTGAAAATTTTCAGGAACTCCCCGGATATCCGCCAGGAGTATGGATTCCAAGGGGGGAGTGGCCGTCCCGAGGTTTTTAACTTCGTCCAGCCAGGATAAATTCTCTTCATAGGTTAATTTTTCCGTGGTACGGTCAAAGCCCAGGGTATTAAAATATATGGCAAACCCTTCCTGCATCCATGAGGGAGGGGAGGAGATAAAGGCCCTCAAAAATTGAATAAAAGCCTGATGGGCCAGCATCCAGGGTTCTTCCGGGCTTCCCCGGAGTATTACCAGTTCCCGCCGATCCGGTTGATTATAATGAAGATACACCGCTCCTTCCCTGGTCCTTCCCAGGCGGGAAGAAACATAGGCGTTATAGGCTTCCCGGCTTTCAAAGGCCCGGGCCACGAGGGGGTTCCGGAGCTTTTGTTTGTCAAAGTGGAAAAGCCGGTTATACTCGTTAAAACGTTGTTCCAATTCCCGGGCCAGGGCGTCCGCGTCCGCCCATCCCCGCTGGGAAAAAACCCTGTAGTAACCCCGGACGGCTTCGGCCATTTCCGGATCGGTCCCCTCCTGGGCATAAAGGGAACATAAAAGGACCGCGATCAAAATGAAGCTATGGATAATTTTTTTCATTATACCCTCCTGTAGTACACCTTTGGTTCATTTTGGGGAGAGCTGCCGGTTTCTACTGTATTATCTTATCGATAATAATATTCACCTCTTCAATAAGTATCCCCGTATATCGCTCAATATTTTCGATTATATATTGCCGCAGCTCATGGATATTCCCCCCCAGTTGGGTTCCATAGGGAACGTCTATGGTAATGACCAGCCAATATCCGGCATCATCGTCTTTCACCGAAATTTTTTTTATCCGTATGTTCTGGTTGTATTCATCCACGCAATGGATAACCATCTGGCTTAGAGCCGCCTCTGAAATAATAACCTTACCCCGTTTGGAGTATTCCGGCCGTACCACGGATTTTTCATGGACCTTGGGGGTTGGACCGATGGCATCGGGTCCGTTTTTCCGTTTAAAGATCTTGATGGCGTCATAAAAGATATTAGGATAGTTCCGCTTGATTTCGATGGAGGGTACGGGAATAACGTGTTTTCCCTCGACTTTCCGGGTCCTGATGGCCCGTTCTATTTCCTCCTGGGAGGCAATGTCCTCAATCTTGATAATTTTGCTCGGCGGGGGGAGCTGTAACCGGGAGGCGATTTTAATTACCATCTTTTCCGAAGTACCCAGGATAAGGACTTTTTTAAATTTTTCATTTTGAAGCCGCCGGGCAACCTCATCCCGCCGGGATTTTTCATCAAAGAGGGCGACTTTAACCGCCGCCAGGAAGGTTTTCTCTTTTTTTGCCGAATGGCCCGCCACAATGCGGTTATCCCGGATCAACAATCCGTCGTCTATAATAAAATCAATATCGTACTTCTGGGCGACCAATACCGCCCGAAAACTTTTGCCGGTACCGCTTTCGCCAATCAGCGCGTAGGTTTTGATTCTTCTGAGGGTCCAAAAAAAACCTTGGAACATTACCCTAATTATAACATCAAAGGACCGTTATAGGGAGTAAGGAAAGTGGATTTTGGTGAATTTATCTCCAAAAAGTTCGTATGTCCTTCGAAAAAAAGCATCCGGAAGGGGCGCCGTTACTATTTGGGGGACAGAGCTTATTCCCTCCCCGATAAATTCCAGGGAGCGGGCATGAAGAAAGATACCCGGCGTCCGGATACGGCCCCCGTATTTCCGGTCTCCCGCCAAAGGATATCCGTGGAGGGCCGCCTGGGCCCGGATCTGATGGGTCCTGCCTGTGGCTATTTCCAGGCTGATCAGGGAACAGCCGGAGCTTGAACCCAGGGTCCGTACCCTGGTCAGGGCCTTTTTGGCGTTTCCCCCGGGGATTCCGGCGGGGAAGGTCTTTTTTTGTTCCCGATCCCGGAAAAGCCAATCCTCCCAGACCTCCTGCTCCCCGGGGACTCCCTCTGCCAGGGCAAGGTATTGTTTTTTTATTCCTCCCCGGCGGAGGAGGGCGCTGAAATTCCGCGCTCCTTCCAGGCTGGTGGAAAAGGCGATGATTCCGCTGGTAGGTCTATCCAGACGGTGGAGGGGACCGGGCTTAAAAGAGAGGGAAGAGGGGAGTTTTCCCCTGAGGTAACGGAGAACCTGGATTTCAAGACTTTCCGGCCCGTGGACCAGTAGCCCCGGGGGTTTATTCAGGAAGAGGAGCCCCGCCCCTTCCCAGAGTATATCCGGGGGGGGGAGGGTTCCGGGAGGAATCTTCCCCGGGTACAGGCCGGGCGGGCGGGAAAGACCGGTTTCCCCGGGGATCTCTATCCGCGCTCCCGGCGGCACCCGGTCTTTTGCCCGTCCGGGTTTCCCGTCCACCAGGATCCGGCCTTTCCGTAAAAGCCGGTATATCCCTGAAAGGGGCAGATCCGGACGGGCCTTCCGGAGGATCCGGTCCAGCCGGCGGCCTCCGTCATCGGCGCCGGTAATGAGTTCTAAGGCCATGTCTTGAGTATACCATGGAGCTATAATAAGCGTTCAATACCTTTGTTCCGGACCTTCCGATTTCCTGTATTGACAAATTCGCCATCCTGGAGGATTGTTAAGTAATGTCTGTTACCATGCCCATTAACGCAGAGTCACTTAAAGCCTTTTTTGAGAACCCCATATTTTTATCTGCCATAACCAGTTGGTTTTTTTCCCAGTTACTTAAGGCGATGGTTACCGCGCTGAGATCTCCCAAGCGTAACGGACGGGAAATTCTGGCGGCAATCGCGTGGCGGACCGGCGGGATGCCCTCAAGCCATTCGGCTTTGGTATCGGCTATGACCACTTCCGTTGCTTTTAGGGAGGGAATAAATTCGAATTTATTTGTGGTTTCTTTTTGGTTTACCATTATTGTTATGCGGGATGCCCTTGGGGTACGCCGTTCTTCGGGAATTCAGGGCAGGGCTATCAATCTATTAAGCCGGAATGTGGCTGAACATCTGGGGGGTGAATACCATCCGGTTAAGGAAGTTCACGGTCATACTCCGTTGGAAGTGGTAGCCGGCACCCTCTTGGGCATTTTTATGGCCTCGGCCTATACTTTTTTATAGCGTCTTATGTCTTTTAGGAAATCCACGATTATTTCGGTGTTTGTTTCCTTATCCCTGGGCTTGGGGATGATTTATATGGCCCATTTATTCCTTCCGTCCCCCGGGGGGGAGGGATATGCGGTGCTTTCCTTGGATGTTTCCTGTGAAGACCGGTACATCGGGGAATTGTTGGAGCGGGGAAATTGGGGGAATTATATTTCCGAATCAACCCAATGGGTCTTCTGGGATAACTTTGAGGAGCTGGTACAAATATCGCTGGAATCCTACGGGAAGCGGGTTGAATCCTTTGACCCCCGGAACGATGGATACGCCGGACGGCTGGAATCTTTTTTTGTGCATGGGGGCAGGCGATTTTTCTTTATCCCCCTTTCGGCGGATTTTTGGGGGATTTCCCGGGAAAAGATAGAAGAAAGCCTCGCCCGCTGTTTGGAGGGCATCCCCTTCCAGGTGGAATTTCCCAGCGTTTCCCGGCCTTTGGGGATATATGCCCTCCTTTTTGCCGCCGCCTCTGTGGGGATGCTCCTGTTTTCCGGGGCTCCCCGGGCAGGGATAAGCCTCCTTCCCCTGTTGGCCGCCTTATCCTATCTGGGGCCGGGGGGATTCGCCCTGTCCGCGTCCCTCACCGCTCTTTTCGGACTGCTCCTGCAGCCCCTGCGGGAATTTTTCGTATCCCGGCGTTACCGGCGTCATTACGCCGGAATCGCTAAAAAAACAAGGCTTTTCAAGTTCCAGTGGGGGGCGATCCCCCTCTTTTTAGTGATTTATGGGGCAATCTGCTGCCTGGGATCTTTCCCGATATTCCTGGGGGCGGGTGGAATTTTTTCATTTTTCCTCATCCTGGGACTGTCCCTCTGGGCGGAATCGAAGCGGGGAACCGCCATGGGGCATATCCGGTTTGTACCGGTGCCGATTTCGCTCCCCTTCCCGGGGATGGGCACGTTTTCCCGGATCATGCTCCCCTTTGCCCTGGGTTCCCTGGGCGCCCTGTTTTTGCCTTCCCTGATCCTGGGGTCCGGTTATGCCCTTGGGGATAATCCTCCGGTTTCGGTGGAATGGCAGGAGTATACGATAAATCCCGGGGAATACGAAGCCCATGCCGCGTTTCAGGCTTCTTTTTCCTTACGGCCCCTTCGGCCCGGTGGGGATAACCCGGAAAATGGCGAGTATCTGCGGTATCATCGGGCTGAGGATGGCCTTATCGGGGATTATTCGGCGGCTGAGGATGGCCATCTCCGGGAGATCGCCCCCTTTCCCCTGGAAGATCTTATGAATTTTCTTACCCGGCGGGAACATATCCGGACATTGGTTTATACCCCAAGGGATATGATCCCGGTCTTTATGGTCTTGTTTTTTTGTATCCCGGTTTTCTTTTTGAGAGGGCGCCGGCATAGCAAAAAGAAACGATTATTGGTATATAATGATAAACGGATTGCCGCATGAAAATATATTCTTTTCCCCAAGGGGGAATTTCCTTTGACGATGTGACCGTACCTCCCCGGGACAGTAGTGTTATGGCTTTTCTGCCGGGACTTTCGGTTATACCCCTGGTCCAGCATACCGGACGCCGGGCCTATCCCATCGTTTCCGTGGGGGATTTTGTCCGTGAGGGGATGCTTGTGGGCAGGGCCCAGGGCGCGGGTTCGGCGAACGTACACGCTACGGTTCCGGGAAGGGTGGTCCGTATGGTTTCATGGAAAATGGGGGACGATCATATTAACGATGCCCTGGTAATACGGATGGAGGGGGCCTTTGAAAGATTGGGGAAACAGGAAGAGGTTTTCTCCTGGCGGGGACTCTCCTCGTTTGATTTAAGACAGCTTATTGCCGAATACGGGATTGTGGAAATGGAAGGAGTGGGCCGTCCGGTATCGGATATGTTCACCGCCCTCCGTTCCCTCAAAGAGCCCCATACCCTGGTACTCCGCTGCGTGTTTGACGATCCCTGGCTGGCGGCGGATTATGTTTTGTGCCAGGAGCGGATAAAGGCAGTGGTGGAAGGGAGTTTTATTACCGCTTCCGCCGCCCGGGTATCCCGTATCGTTTTTGCGGTTTCTTATAAAGAGAAAGAACTGGGAGCCAAACTTCTTGACGAAGCGGAATCGATCTCCCCGGACTTTCCCCTGTCCCTGGTCCTGGTAAGTTCCCGGTATCCCCAGCGGAACCGCCGGGAGCTTACCTATGCCCTGCGGCTTTTTGAAAAAAGGGAAGGGCTGAACTTCGGTTCTCTGTTGTTCCTGGGGCCTGCCACCGCCGCGGCGATCCATGACGCGATAAAACTGAAAAAACCCATTCTGGACCGGTATGTGGCGGTAGGGGGTTCCGCAGTCAAGACCCCTCAGGTGATGAAGGTACGGATAGGTACTCGGATAGGGGAGGTTTTCGCGGAATGCGGCGGTTTTATTGATACGCCCCAACGGATTGCCACCGGTTCTCCCCTGCGGGGGCGGGCCGTAGCGGATCTGGACGAACCTATCGTCAAAACCACCTATGGGGTATTTGCCATTTTAGAGAAACAGTTGGGGGGTACCGCCGTTAGAAATTGTATCGGTTGCGGGGAATGCAGGGTGGTATGTCCGGTCGGATTGGATCCAAAGGTTTTGTTTAAAAGTATTCATACGAAACAAAGGGGAGGGGCTGTCTGGAAACGGGCCGGTGAGTGTCACGGCTGCGGTTGCTGCGAAGTGGTTTGCCCCTCCATGATACCCTTAAGTACCACCATCGTGAATTCCATATATGGAGGACATCCCGATGTTCCATAAGGATTTGGTACTCTTGGAGAAGCCCCAAATAAATCTTGCCCGTTCCACTGCGGCGCGTATGTGGCGGGTAAGCCTCTGCGCCGGCATGACCATCCTCCAGTCTGCCTTGACCGATTCCTACCGTTCCTTGATTATCGCCCTGAGCGCGGTGGCTTCGGCGGCCGCGGTGGAATTGCTGATCTTCGCTAAAACAAAAAAATTAACCCTGGGGGATGGAAGCACCGTTGCCTCGGCATTGATTCTTTCACTCCTTCTGCCGAACCATATTCATCCGGTTATTGCCGCCCTGGGCGCGGTTTTTGCCATCGCCGTGGTTAAAAGCAGTTTTGGGGGCTTGGGAACAAACTGGGTAAATCCTGCCCTGGGGGGCTGGTTTTTTATCCGCTTTTCCTGGCCTGTACTGTTTGCCAATGCCCTGAAGGGTTCTCCTCTGACCATACTCTCCGAAAACCTGAGCCGGGGTTTTTCCGATCCCCTGGGTTCTCCCATGGATATTCTGAAAATAAGCGGAGCCGCCGGCAATACCCTGGACAATGCCCTGACCTCGTTTTTAAATAACACTATTTTTTCTATAACCCACACAGAATTATCCGAAGGGTATATGGAGTTTTTCGTCCTGACCCGGCCAGGGATCATCGCCGACCGGGGCCTTACCGCTTTCCTCCTGGGTTCCATCATAATTACCGCCTCCCAGGTAAACCGCGCTTGGGTTCCCGGGGTATTTTTGGGAGTTTACGCCGTTTTTGTCCGGATCTTTGGAGCGTTGCCCCTGGGAGGGCCCTTGGGCCAGGGGGATTTGCTCTTCGGCCTTCTAACCGGCGGCACCCTGACGGCGGCTTTTTTGTTGGTCGCGGATCCGGTAACGGGACCAAATTCGAACATAGGCGCCCTTATCGCCGCTGTGTTAGGCGGGTTTCTTACGTTTCTCTTTAAATTTAAAGGGAATGAACCCTACGGGGCTTTTTTTGCGGTGTTTCTTCTCAATGCCCTGATGCCCCTTATCCGGAATATGGAAAACCGGTTTCTGAGCCGGAAACGGAGAGATCCATGGGATGGATAAAATTCAGGGATATTTCGAGGTTTAAAGAGCCGGGGGTATTGGGAGGATGGTTACTGGGGATCTTCCTTTTAGGAGGCCTGTTATGGTATGGCACCCAGGGCGCCCGGGCGAAGGTGATGATGCGGTCGGTAAACACGGTTTTAGAGGCCCGGGGGGATCCCCGGCGCTTACAGGATCCCCTGTTTCCCTGGTTAACCCCGGAACAGGGAAGCTGGTTTTCCTTGACGGATGCCAAGGGCAGGGCCGTGGTTTTTTCGATAATTGCCGATGGAACCTTTGTTCCCTTCGCCGCCATGATTTCCCCCGAGGGGAAGGTTGAAGAACTTGTGCCGCTGACCGGTAATTCCATCCGCATGGCGGATCGTCTTTCTCCGGAAACCATCGCGATCTATGTCAGGCGTATTGAGGCGGCGGAACTTCGGGATTCCTCCCGGAAAGGAAAAAAATGAAAGAAGCCTATCAAAATCATTTGTTTTGGGGGATCCATGGGCCCCTTTCTTCCCTGACTAATATATTTTTTCTGGTCATAGCCTCCGGTCGTACCGCCTTTGCCCTGACCGCGTTGGGTGCCCTCCTTTGGGTTTACGGTATGACCATCGTTGGGATCTGTTTGGGAAGGCCGGTTCTCCCGCGAAAAGGGAAGAAGATCCTGTATGTTTTTCTATCCGCCCTTTTCAGTAGTTTTTACCTGATGATCCTGAATTTTTTAAATCCCCTGTTGGCCTTGGAGTGTACCCTGTTTGTTATCCTGGCGCCGGTATCCCTTATCGGCTCGGGAATAATAGAGCGGGTGGAATCCATGGAGCCGGAGGATGCCCTGGCCAGGGCCCTGCTGGAAGCCCTGGTTCTGGGAATTTTGATCATTGCCTTGGCCCTGATCCGGGAGCCTTTGGGCTTTGGTTCCCTTTCGGTTCCCGGCGGGACCTTTGGGATTATTGAATTGTTCAACCACGATACGGAGGGAATCATCCCCTTATGGATCATTTCAAGTTCCACCGGCGCCTTTTTGTTGTTGGGTTACGGTATGGCTCTTTTCCGGTTTTACCGGAAAAGAGCCGGCGAAGCGGAGGATAGCGAATGAGCGTCCTGGCCTTCTTGGGGATAACCTCCGGCCTTTCCCTCAACTTGATCCTCCAATTTGCTCTGGGAATTCACCATACCGGCTTTGACGACGAACATCAGGGAAAGCCCGGTGAGCTTCCCGTTGCCCAGGGGTGGATTCTTTTTTTGTCCCTTCCCCTTTTGTGGGTTTTTTTCGTCTATATCGTGGTTCCCCTTTCCCTGGGTTTTCTTGAGTATATGCTGTGTTTTCCCCTCAGTGCGCTGGTTTGTATGGGGCTCGAAGCGGCGGCGCATTATTTTTTCCCCAAGGCGCTGTCGAAGGCCAGGGCCTTTACCCCCTTATCCGCGTATAACGGCCTCGTCCCGGCGGCCCTGGTAATGAGCCTCTGCCTGGCATCTTCCCTGGTGGAAGTGATGATTTTATCCCTGGGATTTTGCGGAGGGGTTCTCTTGGCTATCCTTATTCTCAAGGAAATCCAACGGGGCGCCTCCCTGGAAGCGGTTCCGGCGTTCCTCCGGGGACTGCCGTTGACCCTGATATCCATGGGACTGCTTTCCCTGATTTTTTCCGCCCTCGGGTTTGTGTTTATTAAATTTTTGGGACTTTAGCGGAACAGGTTCCGCGGCCGGCTTCAAAACCCGGCTTCATTTTGAAACAGCCGCTCTTTTCAGAGGGAAAAAAGTAGTCTAAAATAAAGATATCATTTGAGACTGCTTCGGAAAAAACCGTAATTTTGAACCGGTGCCGGCTTATTTGAAAATATAGGGAAAACAGATTAATGACCTGTAAAACCGGTTTTATTTTTGGTTCTCATAATCATATTCCCTATGGAACGGGGAATGACGAATTTGAGCGGATATATACGGATAAATTAAAACCCTTTATCTCTACCTTGTATCAATATCCGAATGTCCCCGCGGTGCTCCATTATTCCGGTGTCCTTTTGTATTGGATAGAGCGGAACCACCCGGAATTTTTTATGATAATTTTGGATCTTATTTCACGAAAGCAGATAGAACTGCTGGGGGGTGGTTTTTATGAGCCCATGATGACCCTGCTCCCCTTGGCAGATAAAATCGGTCAAATTGAGATGCTGACTACCTATATCAGGAAACAGTTCGGCAAGCGGCCCCAGGGCTGTTGGCTTTCGGGATCCGCCTGGGAACAGAATATGGCCGGCGTCCTCAATACCTGCGGCATGGGGTATACCTTTTTGGAGGATACCCTTTTTAACCAGGCGGGTATCCAGGACCAGGAAGCCTTATGGCCCTGTCTCAGTGAGGATCAGGGGAAGCTGGTTACCGTTTTTCCCCTTTCCCGCCGCTTATGCGCCGAATTAGGGCATAAAGAAGCCGCCCCGGTCTTGGAAGCCTTCTTTAAGGAGTTTCCCTCCGATACGAGACAGCTTGTTTCCGTGTTTCCTGAAGGTATATTTACAGGGCCGGGGAATCTTAAAAACTATGAGGCCGGACTGCATCAATTTTTTGAGGCCCTTTCCCTGGCAATGGAAACCTCTGTCGAACTTACCCTGCCCGGACGGTTTCTCAAGACCCATCAGGATTTAAAAAAGGCCTATTTCCCCTCTTCCGCGTCCCGGCAATTTCTTATTACCTATCCTGAATCCAACGGAATTTATTCCAAAATGATATTTACCCATGTGCTCATAAACCAGCTGCGGGGGGATAAGTCCCGGAAGCGGAACGCCCGGGAGGAACTCTGGAAGGCTCAAGGGTATAACGCCTATAACCATGGGGACAACGGGGGTATTTATTGTAATGCCCTTCGGAATGCCGCGTATAGGGCCCTGCTGGAGGCGGAAAAAACAACCCGGGAACAGAGCGCGTTTATCCCCTCCCTTATGATATTTGATTTTGATTTGGACGGCGAAGCGGAGTATCTTTTTCAGGATAAAAATATTAATTATTATATCAAAACCAGAGGGGCGGGAATTTTTGAGCTTGATTACCTGCCCAAGGCCTGGAACTATCTGGACACCTTTGCCCGCCGCCGGGAACCCTATATGGAGGAACCCTCCGTTGAAGATGGTTACCGGCGGGAGGCTTTTTTGGATCGCCTGGTTCCCGGGGATTTTACCTTTCAAGACGCCCTGGAGAACCGGTTTGCCGGCTCCCGTTTTTGCGGAAGTGAAAAGTATCAGGTGTCTGAAATAAACAAGGCCCAAAAAAAGGCTTGTTTCCGGCTCCTCCCCCGGGAGGGCCTGCCCTTTGGGACCTTGGAATTGGAAAAAAGCTACCATCTCGAAGGGGACTTGCTGATCCTGGGTTATTCCCTGATAAACCGGGGCTTGGAACCTGAGGATTTTAAGTTTATACCCCAGGCTGATTTTTCTTTTCCCGGCGACGGAGAAACCCGCCTGCGGATCCTTACGGTTACTGCCGGGGAGAAAAAGGCGGCCCCTCCTGGCCGCGGGGAGTTTAACCACCTAACGGGCATTGAATTTCAGGATTTGCAAAATGAAACGATTGTAAGCCTGCTTTCAAGCAAACCCTGCGATCTGTGGATCATCCCCATCCATACCCGGTGCCGGATCAATAAAAAATTGACGGATCAGTATCAATCCACCTGTATCATGCCCGTACAGGCGGTTTCCCTCGGCCCGGGGGAACGATTCGAGACCGAATTCCGCCTACGGGTGTACCATTGAGGAGTTTCTCCCCTTTACACCTTTTTTTGAAAAGTATATAGTAGGTAATTATGATATTTCCCCTAGAAGAACTCATTGAACATGAAGGCAATATGTACGAGATTACCTGCGCCGCTTCCCGCAGATCCTTTCAGCTTTCCATGCTCAGGGATCCGGAAATTGAGGAGAATGACGGCAAGGTGGTATCCTTGGCGGCCCGCCAGATCTTTACCCAAGAGATCGAATTCCGTATAGAAGAATAGATCCCCTATGCCGGAAAAAAAAGCTATTCCGGTATGTATCCTTCTGGGCCCCACCGCTTCAGGTAAAACGGAGATAGTTGAACAGCTTTTTATGCCCGGGAATTCTCTTTGTTCCGTGGAAATCGTGTCCGCCGATTCCATGCAAGTTTACCGGGGTATGGATATAGGTACCGCTAAGCCGGCTCCGGAACTCAGGGCCCGGCTTCCTCATCATCTCATAGACATTCGCAACCCCGATGAACAGTTCAACGCCGGGGATTTTGTCCGTCTGGCAGACGAAGCCTGTACCGCCATTACCGCCCGGGGGGCCCTGCCGGTATTGTCCGGAGGAACCGGCTTTTATATCAGGAATTTTATCCTGGGTCAAAGCGAAGCGCCCCCCTCCGTCATCCCTATCCGGGAAACTCTTCGGGAAGAACTCCTCCGGAGGGGCGTCTCCCCGCTGATGGAAGAACTGGCCGCCTGTGATCCCCTCAGTGCCGCTCGAATCCATCCCAACGATACCTACCGTCTTCTCCGGGCTCTGGAGGTGTTCCGAAGTTCCGGCCGGCCCCTGAGTTCCTTTCGGAACCCCTCTCCGGTGTCTCCCCGGTCCTGTTACCGTTTTCTTATCCTGGGTCTTACCCGTTCCCGGGAAGAACTTTACCGCCGGATCGACCGGCGATGCGCCGCCATGTTCCGTGAGGGCCTGCCCGGGGAGGTGGAAAAACTTTTCAAGGCCGGCTACGGCCCCGGTGATCCCGGGCTCTCCGCCATCGGCTACAAGGAATTTTTCCTCGAGCCCCATCCCGGGGAATACGCCCTCTCGGGGGATCTCGCCGGAGTGGAAGCTCTCGTCGCCCGGAACAGCCGTCGTTACGCTAAACGGCAGTTTACCTATTTCGCCTCCATCCCGGAGCTTACCTGGATTTCCGCCTCCGGGAATCCCCTGGGACAGATCCGAAGGGCCCTGGAACTTTTTTTAAAGGTTTAATTTTCGGGAAGGGGTAATTTTCATATACCGCCTTGAATAAGTTTTTTTTAAAGGATAATATAGATATATGGAGAAAGATACATGACGATACTTGGTGTTTTATTGTTGGTCTTTTTTGTAATTGTCGCGGTTTTGCTTATCCTTTTGGTATTGATCCAAAACGAGGAAGGGGATAGCTTGGGAGGGATTTTTGCCGGAGGCAGTGGTTCCGCCTTCGGATCCCGATCAGGGAACGTACTGACCCGGGCCACCAGTATTTTAGGCGTCCTTTTCCTGGTGATCAGCTTCAGTTTGGCCCTTATCAACAGAACCCCCGGCGGTTCCGGTGTGGAATCGGCAGCATCGGAACCGATAATAGAAGCGGACAGTAATTGGTGGCAAGGGGACGAAGTTGAAAATACCGATCCCCCGGCAGGATCCGAATAGGTTAAGGGTCGGGGGTTAGAATAGATGTTCCTGTATGAGGTATTTCCGCCGGAATTAATCAAAGTGGGGCTTGAAGCGGAAGATAAGGAAGAAGCCTTTGAAGAAATGGTTGACCATTTTTGTCATGCCGTTAGAATAAATGCCCGGGAAGACATCCTTGAAGCCCTCAGGATTCGGGAATCAAAGATGTCCACTGGAATTCAGAAGGGTATAGCGATTCCCCATGGAAAAACCAATGCGGTAGATACGGTATATGGTATTTTAGGAATTTCAAAAAAAGGTATTGATTATGATGCCCTGGATGGAGAGCCGGTCTATCTGTTATTTATGATGCTGGCCCCGCAAAAGGATACCGAACAACACCTGCGTCTGTTAAAGCGCCTGGCGGAATTGTTGGATAATCCCCAGTTTTATACGGATCTGATTACCCAGGGTGATCCCCAGGGAGCTCATGGAATCATTAAAAAATATGAGGATGTGCTCATTACCCTGGATTAAAAAGCAGGTTTTCCATGGATGAACAGGATGTGCTTCGGCATCTTTTAGAGGTTGAAGCGGAGGCTTCTGCCTTGGTAGATAACGCCCAAGCAGAGGCGGATCGGCGTATTACCGAAGGGGAAAAACAAAACCGTCTTTTATATGATGAACGGTACAGCCGGGAGACGGCCCGCCTGGAGGCTCAATACGCGGAAAAGATACTCCAGGTAAAAGAAGATTATAAAAAACAGCTTGATTCCTACCGGGACAGCCTTGATGCCATACCGGTTCATACCGAAGTCTTTAGCCGGCTTGTTGAAAATTGCCTGCGGCAGGGTCGCTAGGATGATAGGAGCCGGGAAACGGGCATACGCCTTTGCCAAAGCCT
Source organism: Spirochaetaceae bacterium (assembly GCA_031275595.1). The sequence continues at coordinate 20,895 of JAISOO010000045.1, forward strand.
GCGGGATAATTGGAAAATCCTTTGTAGGAAAGGGTATTTCCCGGCTTGGTTCCGTAACCCGGCTTACGGAGCTGGATCGCTTGATATTTCCCCAGGCAAGCCGGGACCTCCCCGAGCGGGAA
>JAISOO010000128.1 GCA_031275595.1 Spirochaetaceae bacterium
CATGGTTCCCGATGTCCGGGGGAAGGATCTAACCGAGGCCCTGCTGGAACTGCAGGTAAAGGAACTATACCCCCGGATTCAGCTCCGGTATTCCCAATCCGCCTATGACAAGGGCCTGATCCTGGAACAGAACCCCAACGGGGGAACCATCGTTAAGGCGGGCCGCCGGGTCAGGCTGGTGGTCAGCCAGGGGGTGGTGATCAATACGGTGGAAAATTATACGGGCCGGAATATTGATGAGGTCCGGATGGACCTGCGGACCCTCTTTGCGTCTGCCGGGAATGTATCTTCCCAGCCCCTTCTGTCTTTAAAAGAGCCCATTATGTATCAATTTTCCAATGAACCCGCGGGGACCATCCTCCGGCAAAGCCCCGAACCGGGGACCCAAATATCCGGGCCCATGGTCCTGGAATTTGTGGTTAGCCGGGGCCTGGAAAACGCCATAACCAAGGTCCCTGCCCTGGTGGGGCTTTCCGTGTCCGCCGCCCTGGAAGAGATAAACAAGGCGGGCATGAGTTTTATCTTTTCCCTGAGGCCCGCCCGGAATAACGAAAAGGCGGAAATGGTGGTATACCAGGACCCGCCGGCCCAGTCCCCGGTGGCGGTAAATACGGCGGTTTCCGTCATGGTCAGCGCTCCCCTCCAGGTGGACGAGGGGGAGGTCTTCGGCCTCTTCAATTATACCCTGCAGGAAAACCCCTATCCCCTGCCGGTAAGCCTGGAAGCCCTGCTGCCCTCGGGGGAACGGCGCCTTCTTGCCGCGGTAGACCATCCCGGGGGGGCCTTTACTTTTCCCTACCGGCTCCCCCGGGGGACCACGCTTATCCTCTCCATGCTGAACCGGGAAATTTACCGGGAAGAAATTTACCCTTCCCCCGATGAGCTATCCCTGGATCAGCTGTAATATGGAGTATAACAATGTTTTCAGCGGAACTTAAAACCCTGATTCTTCAGGTTATTACTTCCTGGCAGGTAATCGCGGTAACGGTGGTTATCGTATTGTATATTTTTCTCGTTTCCTATGTAGCCAGGCTCTATCACTCCCCCCGGTCATCCTCCCCGTTTTCGGCAAAACCTAAGAAATCCAAAGAAACGGCCCCCGAGCCCGCGGCAGAGGAGGGGGGGGAGGAAGGGTTGGATGATGAAGATCTGGGGCTTGATGATGAATGATGCCGGATAATCCAAGTGCCGCAGGCTGCTAGGGCCTCGGGCTGAGCTTATCCTTCCATAAAATGCTTTTAATTCTTCTTAGGCATCCCTGGCGGATTAAACGGTTTACCGCCCGCCGGGCCTCGTCTTCGGACCAGGTGAGCGGTTCCCCCCGGGTTAAGACGGGGACCGCCTCGTTCAGGGTATATACCCGGCGGTTCTTCCCAAAGAAGGCGGTCAGGCTTGCCTCTTCCCGCAGGCTCCCCAGGGCGGTCCCCTCGCACACATCGCAGCATCCCTCTTCGGGGCTGTCCCCCTCCCCCTCATAGTTGAGGAGTCCCAGCAGGGCCCTTCGCCGGCAGGCCAGGGTATTGCGGCCGTAGCGCAGCAACGCGTCCAGGCGCTGCCGGTCCGCGCCGGATTGTATCCGTGCCAGGGCTGCTTCGTCATCGGGCCCCCAGAGCAGGATCGCCCAGGAGGGCAGCCCGTCCCGGCCGGCCCGGCCCGATTCCTGCAGATAGGCCTCTACCGAAGGGGGGCAGTCCCGGTGTATCACCGTCCGTATATCACCCTTGTCTACCCCCATGCCATAGGCGCAGGTGGCGATCAGCACGCCCCCCTTGCTCTTAAAGAACCACCCCTCGGTAAGCCTCTTTTCTTCCCGGCTTAATCCGGCGTGGTAGAACCGGATATCCCGCCGGCCCAGGCTGCCGGCCTCTGCCGGGGAGGCCCATTCTTCCGCCTCGTTTCTGAGATACCGGGCGAGTTTTTCCGTTCCCCGCCGGGAAGAACAGAACACAATGGCGGGCCTGGGGTTTTTCATGAGCAGGTCCCGGACCGCCAGATCCCGGAGGATGCAGCCCTGGGCGGCGTAGGAGATGTTCTTCCGGTCCGGGTTGCCGATGATCCTGCGGGCGCCCCCGCTGCCGAAGATGTACTGTTCAATTTTTTCCAGCACCGGCGCCGAGGCGGTGGCGGTAAAGGCGGTTACCATGGGGAGCCCTCCGCCCATTTCCGCCCCGGGAGGCCCCCCGGCGGCTTGGATGATCTTTCCAATCTCCAGATAGCTGGGCCGGAAACTTTCCCCCCATTCGCTTACACAGTGGGCTTCGTCTATCACCACGTGGAGGATCCCCAGTTTCCCCAGCCTTTCCATCACCGGGGGGCTCAGGAGTACCTCGGGGTTGGCGATGATAAACCGGCTCTCCCCGGAATCCAGCTTTTCCCATATCCGCCTCCGTTCCTCCTTGTCCTGGCCTCCCCGGAGTATGACCGGGGCAAAACCCCGCTCCCGGAGGCTCCGTTCCTGGTCCGCCATTAGGGACAGAATGGGGTAGATCACCAGGGTCGGCCCCGGCAGGAGCATGGCGGGCAGTTGGAAACAGAGGGACTTGCCCGCGCCGGTAGGAAGGATAACTATCTGCCTTCCGGAATGCCCCCGGTCCGCAGGGTCCGCTTCCTCCGGCCCGGCCGCGGCGGCTCCTGGGGGCTCAAGGCCTTCGGGGGCAACTTCCTCCGGCCAACGCACGGCGAGACCCGCGGCCTCCGCCGCTTCCAGGATATTGGCCACCACCAAACGCTGGTAGGGGAAGAGGTAAGAAAGGCCAAAGAGTTTTTTTACCGCCCCGGTCAGGGGATCGGGTATATCGGAATTTTCCATATCCGCCTCCAATACCCCTTATATGGGATTGGGGTGGGAAATGCTTTAATAGGCCAGGAAATTTGGAATAAAACTATTTTTTTGCAATATTCTTAATCTGTTTTATATTATACTTTTCTGATTTGCTAAACAAAGTAAATTGAATTTCCCTTTCGGTTACTTCATAATTATGTTCAGAGATATTTGTCTCAAAATTGAATACTAATGCTTCTACAACACTATTCCTGTTCTCAATTTTTCCACCAGAATGATAAAAATGATCCTTTGTAACAATATTAAATCTATCCCAATATTTATTAATCATTTCATTTTTCCTAAAATCGTTGTGATGCCAAGTTGATAAAATGAATTGGGCTTTTGTATGTATTAATAACTCATATAAATCATTCTCATCGTCATCGGTCCATCCATTATAATAGTCAACATAACGACCGTGATATGGAGGATCACAATAAATAAAATCGTTTTCTTCTGCAAGCGGTATTATTTCTCTAAAATCTTTATTAACAAATATCCAATTTCTGTTTATCTTTTGAGAAACATTCGCAACTTGATTTACAATTTTTGTGATATACGATTTATTGAATCTCTCAGGCTTTTTACAAAATGGAATATTCCATTTCCCTTTGCTACTAAACCTTATCATACCATTAAATCCGGCCCTTGATAAAAAAAGAAAGTCTAATGGACTAAATTTATCATTAAATCTATCTCTTATGAATTTATAATGTTCATATCCATTATTATCAGCTTTTTTTAAATGTACTCCTTCAATTTCTAAATATTCTTTAACAGTTAAGGGAGTTATTTTATTATATTTTATTGCATTATAAAAATTAATTAAATGAGGATTAATGTCAGATAACAAAAATTTATCAAATTGTACGTTAAATGCAACTACTCCTGTACCCATAAATGGTTCTATCCAACGACCTTCGTGTTTTGGGATTACTGCATTAATCCAAGGGACTAATTTTGTTTTTATTCCTTGACTTTTTATAGGAGGTATAATAACTTTAGCCATTGTTCCTCCCAGATCGTTTAGGGACAATTAATTCCATATTTCCTTTCCGGTAAGAAACAAAATCATAAATATTTCTAATTTTTTCACCTTTTGATCCGGATTTTACAATCTTATTATAATTTTTCCAATAATCATCAAAC
>JAISOO010000002.1 GCA_031275595.1 Spirochaetaceae bacterium
CAAGATATTCCCCAAGACGGAGTCCGCCGTCATGGATATCCTTTATCTCCAAATACTTAGAGGACATCCGGAGATTCTCATGTAAAGACCTGTTTTCCGCGATGCATCTTTCCATAACAAACTTCGCTAAAATAGCATCCCCCCGGAGTTATATAAAGAATTCGTTCCTTTATTTTGGTATATTATCGCATTTTTGTCAATAGAAAATAATAAAAATTAAAAAATAAAATATGAATTTATATCATGTAATTCATCCTTTAATTACCGTATAAAGAGCTTTTTTCATTCTGCTGATTTCCCGGATACCCCGCCTTAGGCGGGTACAACTCTGGTCCGCCGGAGCGGATCGGCTGCGGCAGCACCCCGGAATGAAGGCCCTGTCCTTTGTTGAAGCTAAGAATTGTTGTTGCTCGTATAAATTCCTGCTCCGGGGCGATTATTTTCGTGCATTAATAGTAAAATCCATAAAAAAATACAATACGACCCCCCGAGTCCGGTTGATACTGTAACAGCATATATAAACAAGGAGGTCTAAAATGGTAAAGGGTGATTGGATCGTTAATGTAAGAGATATGCGGTGTAAGAACTGGGTCAATGGGATCGAGGTTGTTTTTTATCTGAACAGGGAAAAAATGCTGGAGGGGAAAATACAGCATATTCCGGAAGAATTGATAGAAAGCAAGCCCCTGGCCTTTGATTTAGCTGTCTATTTGTACAGGATGTGGAATAGGGCGGCCAGTATTTTTTATAGGGCCTACTATAAACAGCAGAGACCGGTATCCGAGTATCTTCGCCGGAGGGGCAATTACGGACCCTGTTTCCGTTTGGACGCTCCTCCGCGGACCGGCGGGCGGGTTCACGGGGCTATGCCCCAGGCCCTTAGCCATACCCACAGAACGGGGCTAAAGTCCGGAAAGGGAAAATAAGACATATAGGATACGATTGACAAAACCCCCCGCATTTTCCATAGTTTTACAAGTCTATGGAAAAACCTTTTATCTGTCTGCAAACTGACTTTGGCCTTTACTGGGGCGCGGTTTCCAGTATGCATGGGGTCATCGCCTCCATCGATCCGGCTCTCCGGGTGGAGGATATCAGCCACCTGCTGCCCATATATCAGCCCTGGGCGGCTTCGTTTTGCCTGAACTATACCATGCCCTGCTGGCCGGAGGGGACGATCTTCGTGTCCGTGGTAGACCCCGGGGTGGGTACTTCCCGCCGGGCCTGCGCTGCAAAAACCGCGGCGGGGCAGTTCGTTATCACGCCGGATAACGGGACCCTGACCCACATCAAGGCCTTTCCGGGGATTAGGGAGGTGCGGGAAATCGACGAAGGGGTGAACCGCCGGCCCGGCACCGCCCGGTACAACACCTTCCATGGCCGGGACATCTTTGCCTACACCGCGGGCCGCCTTGCGGCGGGGATCATCGGTTTTGAGGAGGTGGGCCCGGCCTACCCGGTGGAGGAAATCGAGAGCTTTCCCCTGGTTCCCCCGGAGTTTGGGAAGGGATACGCTTCGGGCCATATCTCGATGGCGGATCACCACTTTGGGGGGGCTACTACAAACATACCCATAGAGGGCTTTGAGGGGACGGGTTTTGTCCACGGTGATAAACCCCTGGTCACCATTACCCACCAGGGACGGGAAGTTTTCCGTGAACGGGTGCTTTACCACCGTTCCTTTGGTTTTGTGGGCCTGGGCGAACCTATTCTTTACAACGGATCTACCGGTTATATACTAATCGGCCTTAATCAGGGAAATTTTTCGGACCAATATGCCATTGAAGCGGGGCTTGATTGGAAAGTAGTCCTATCAATATAATAAGAATAAGGAGAAAACTATGGCGAAAGAAAATTTTGGGACTCTGATTCTTGGCAGGTGGAACACCAGGACCCTGGTAGCGGTGGCGGTAGGGGCGGCCCTGTTCGGGGTCCTCATGGTGTATGGCAGCATACCGGTATTCACGAACACCCAACTGACCTCGGCGATGATCATCCCCGTGGTGGTGGGCGGGCTTTTTGGGCCCCTGCCCGCCTTTGTTACCCTGCTTATCGGGAATGTGCTGGCGGATACCATCGGCGGCTGGGGTTACTGGTTCGACTGGTCCGTGGGGAACGGCATTTTGGGTTTCTTTATCGGAACCCTGCCCCTCTATGGCGCAAGGATAGACGAGGGTATCTTCAAGGTAAAACACGCCATCATATATGTGGTAATCGCCATCCTGGGAAATGCGGTAGCCTTTGGGCTTGTTACGCCCCTGCTGACATCCCTCTTTTATGCGGCGGATCTGGAGATTACCTTCCTGCAGGCCTTTGCGTCGGGCCTTTCCAATACCCTGGTACTGGTAGTGGTGGGTATCCCCATCCTCATCCTGCTTTCCAAACGGTTCGGGAAGCGGAGGGATCTGCAAGAAGAAGCATAAAGTGAAGAGGCCGGCAGTACAGTTTACGGGATTCGGCTTTCAGTATAAGGCCCAAAAGAACCCGACCTTGACCGGTATAGACCTGTGCATCTACGAAGGGGAGAAGGTTTTAATCCTGGGCTCAAGCGGCAGCGGTAAGACAACCCTGGCAAATTGTATCAATGGCCTTATCCCCTTTTCCTACCCCGGGGAGATCACCGGCTCCTGTAGGGTAAAGGGCCGGGAAACCCGGGAACTTTCGGTCTTCGAGCTAAGCCGGGATGTGGGGACGGTTCTCCAGGATTCCAATGCCCAGTTTGTGGGTCTTTCCGTGGGGGAGGATATGGCCTTCTCCATGGAAAATAACTGCGTGGACCGGAAAACCATGCTTGACCGGGTCAGGGAGAACGCAAAAACCGTGGACATGGAG
>JAISOO010000007.1 GCA_031275595.1 Spirochaetaceae bacterium
AAAAAGGCTCCCGCGGGGAACGCGCAAGGGATTGAAGCGGAATACGTTTTGCCGGGATCCGGCAAAACGTATTGGAGCGGAAAGCCCGGTTTCCGGCGCGCGGCGCCGGAAATGCGCCCAAATTCCTGAAAAAATCCATACGCTTGAGGCTCTCCCAAAACTTCAGTTTTGGGGAATGCTCGTTTATCCTGTGGGCCCGAAGTTGGCATTGACAGGGATTAAAAGACTGGTGAAAATTGATGATAATGGAATTGGAACTTTCGGTGTTTTTGATAGTATGCCCCCTTGTTTTTCTGGGAGGGTTTATCGATTCTATTGCGGGCGGGGGCGGGCTTATCGCGCTGCCGGCCTATCTGATGGCGGGGGTCCCTGCCCATTTCGCCTTGGGCACCAATAAACTTTCCGCCGTCAGCGGCGCGGCGGTCGCCTCTTTCCGCTATTATAAAAACAAATACGTGGATATAATCCTCTGCCTTCCCTCAATCGCCGCGGCCCTTGCCGGCTCCGCCCTGGGGTCGGCCCTTGCCCTGGGGTCGGATGAACGGATCCTGCGGTGGATGCTTCTCGCGGTTCTGCCGGTTACCGGGTTTTACGTATTGCGGAAAAAGAATCCGGACAAGGAGGCCCCGCCCCTTCCCCGGGTCAAGAAGATGGTGTATTCCCTGGTCATCTCTTTTTTTATCGGGGGATATGACGGGTTTTCCGGACCCGGAACAGGGACATTTTTGATACTCCTCTACAATGGAATCGCCAAAATTGATGCCCGAACCGCCGCCGGAAACGCAAAACTGGTAAATTTTGCCTCAAACATAGCCGCTCTGGCGCTTTTTCTCTGTAACGGGCGGGTGCTTATCCCCCTGGGGCTCTGCGCCGCCGTGTTCAATATCCTCGGCTCCTATATCGGTTCCGGCCTTGTCATACAGAGGGGTACGAAAATTATCCGTTACGCCATGCTCGTCGTACTGGCGTTGATTTTTGCGAAAATGGCCTGGGATACGATGCGGGACGCGGGGATCGAAGACAGGATCATGCAAACCGGCGCCAAAACCGGTTGTTTTGCCGCCGGTTCCCGGGATCGCGCGGGCTAAGGCCCGCGAAACTAGCAGTTTGTTGCGCTTCAGCGCAAAATCGTATAAAAATTCACGAAAGTGAATTTTTATACCGTGCAAACTGCATAAAGGAGCCCAATAATCGAGGATTTTTTGCATATTTATGCAAAAAATCCACAAGTGCAACAGGCTCCTAGGGGCCCGAAGTTTATCATTGCCGGAAAAGTTATCGCGCAAGGGATTGGAGGGGTGCGAAGCAGCCGCGCCGCGCCGCGGCCGGAGCGAAGCGGAGCCCCGGAAAGCCCGGTTTCCGGCACAACGTGCCGGAAATGCGCCCGTATTATCCGGGAAAATCTTGAGCGTTTCCCCAAAACTGAAGTTTTGGGAAAGCCCCTCTTGATAACGGTAAAAACGAGGCCGCCTTGACCGGATAAGGCGGCCCCGAAATTCACCGCTGAACCATCACATAACTGTGGGTGTAGGGAAGGGCCATGGCGGCCAGCTTTTTCCGCTTCCGCCGCTCGGTCGTGAGGAGGATGGCCCCCAGGATAGAGGTCAGCAGGCTGACCGCAACGATGCCCCAAACCGCGGAAAGGGAGCCCTGAAAGGGGAGGGTCACGTTCATCCCGTAAAAACTGGTGATCAAGGTGGGGATCATCAGCACGATGGAAACGATGGTGAGGCGCTTCATCACAATGTTCAGGTTGTTGGAGATGACACTGGCAAAGGCGTCCATGGTTCCGGTGAGGATCGACGAGTAGATCTTCGCCATCTCGATGGCCTGCTTGTTCTCGGTAACCACATCCTCCAGGAGTTCCCTTTCGTCCTCTTTAAAGCGGATCAGGGAAGATTTTTGCAGTTTTTCCAGCAAAAGCTCGTTGGTCGTGATGCTGGTGGTAAAATAAACCAGGGATTTTTGAATGGAAAGGAGCTGGATCAATTCGTTGTTTTTGATGGATTTTTGCAGCTCCCGCTCAATAATGGTGGTCCGTTTATTGAGTTCCTTCAGGGCCTTGAGAAAGGTAAAGGCGGCCCGGCCCAGGAGGTTTAAGACAAAGGTACTTTTATTGCCGATATTGAAACCCCGGATGCGGTTTCTGGCGAGATCCTCCAGGGCTTCGCTGGAACGCTGGCAGATGGTTACGATTTTATCGGGGTACAGGATGATCCCCAGGGGCAGGGTGAAGAAAGACACCTCGTATCTTTCATCATACACCGGGAGCCGTACGATCAGGGCGGTATATTCATCTTCCTTTTCTATCCGGGCCTGCTCATCGGCATCCATAATATCCGTCAGCAGTTCTCCGGCGATGCCGTATTCTTTTTCCAACAGGGCCAAATCGTCTTTATCAACGTTCCGGGCATCGACCCAACAATTTTTGCCGACCGTATTGGTTTCGACAAGCCCCTTTTCGCTTTTTATTCGGATGGTAATCATTCGGGTTCTCCTCTGATTTACGGACTTTCTTAAAAAGCCGCTTCTCAAGAAGAACCCCTCGGAGGTTCTAAAAAAGGAGGCCCGTAATAAGAAATGCCGCAAAGATCAAACGTAGTGAATTCTGTCTATGGCTGGGTAAACTACCGCCGCCGTCCGGATCGGACATGGCATTTCCTCCTTGGATCGGATTTTATGAAACTTCCAGGAAGTTCAAAGATCAGAGGTTTTCCACGATCAGCGTCCCGCCGGATTCTGAAAAACCCCGTCACATGAGGCTGCTTTGACTATAACCAATTTTTTTTATCGGCGCAAGGGGCTAACCGGGGGCGGGGGGGGCAGTGTCCCTAAAGTTTTTTTTTGTGTATCTTTATTACATATGCCGTCCCAGATTCTGCATACCCTTTTCGGGGAGGATGTGATAGGCGCCATGTACCCTGCCATCCATTCCCGGTTTGGAATAGCAGCCGAAAAGGCCCTGAAAAAAATTCAGATAGATTATGAGACCCCCTTTGTTCTGGGGTGCCAGGGGCCGGATATCTTTTACCACAGCCAGATGACCAGACCGGTCGCCCTGGAATACGGTACCTTGCTGCACCGCCGGGGATATGGGGTCTTTACCGCAATGCTCCTCAAGATGGCCCTGCCGGACCCTCCCCCCAGTAAAGAGGACATCCGTATGCTCCGGCGGGAAAAGGGGATCAGTCCCCTGGGGGCCTATGCCCTGGGGTTCATGACCCATGCTATCCTGGATCGCCTGGCTCACCCGTATATCGTGTATAAATCCGGTTTGGCTTTCCCGGTCCCCGCCGCCCCCCCCTTCCGGGACCAGGTTTCGTCCCTGGGAAAAGCCGCCCATGCCTTTTTTGAGCGGATCATCGATGTCCTCATGCTGGATGCCCTCCGGGGCAGGCAGGTCTCATCCTGGGATCAGGAGGCGCTGCTGGTTTCCGTCTGCGAGGCCCCGCCTCCGGGGCTCAAGGAGCTCCTCGCCCGGGCCCTGACCGCCGCCTTTCCGGAGCGGGCCGGCGGGGATGCCAAACTGAAGGAACGCATGGAAAATACCTTTCGTGATTGCGCCGCCTTTTACCGTTATACCGATCCCGGCAAAACATCGATATATCACCGGGCTCACGGAACGGAAAGCCCCGGCTGGATTCAGGAGATTCCCCTGCCCTATCTCTACCCCGAAAACCTTCCCGGGCATATTGATTACCTCAATTTAGCCCATCGAACCTGGTTTTACCCCGGACCGGGGGGTAAGCCCGATTCCCGGTCCTTTCCCGATATTTACGCGGAGGCCGTACAAAGCGCCGCGGAGGGCCTTTCGGTTTTTATCGCCCGATACCTTGAGACCGGGGCCTTCCCCATAAAAGAGGCCGCCCGGGCAATCGGAAACGGCGGGCTCTCTATCCAGGATGAAAACGGGAAACCCTGCGCCCCGGTCCGGACCGGCCCCCTGCCCCTGGACGAGGTTCTGGCGCAGCAGCAGAGGCTCCGGGAGAAGGCCCGGGGCTGCTTTTTGCCTTATCCGCAAAGCCCGCTGGGAAGCGGCATGGTTAAAAAGGCAAAAAGCAGCCGCCCTCGTAAGGCTAAACTTGACCCATAAAATTAGCGGGAAGTTTTATTTCGGCCATTCCTGATGGATGAGCCCGCCCGGGAGGACACCCACCCTATAACGCACGCGCCAGCGTGTCGATCCTATAAACGCAGCGCGGCGTGGGCCCCAACAGCGGCCCCTGTCACCTACAACGGGGGGCAATCTTGAGATTGCCCCGGGCCCGCCCGATACCGCACGCGCCAGCGTGTCGATCCCATAACCGCAGCGCGGCGTGGGCCCCAACAGCGGCCCCTGTCCCCCACAACGGGGGGCCAAGCTTTAGATTGGCCCCGGGCCCGTCCGATACCGCACGCGCCAGCGTGTCGATCCCATAAACATAGCGCGGCGTGGGCCCCAACAGCGGCCCCTGTCACCTACAACGGGGGGCCAAGCTTCAGATTGGCCCCGGGCCCGCCCGATACCGCACGCGCCAGCGTGTCGCTCCTATAAACGCAGCGCGGCGTGGGCCCCAACAGCAGCCCCTGTCACCAACAACGGGGGGCCAATCTTTAGATTGGCCCCGGGCCCCTCGATGGAAAGGCGGAGTCAGACCCCAGGGGGCCTTTTTTTCCATTCTTTGCGGCTTTCATTAAAGCAAAACGATGAGTCAGGCTCATATATCTTATATGAGATCATTACGAAAATTGAAACAAGGGGTGTGGTACGAGATCCGTACCCACGTCAACAACCGGGAACCGCTCTTTCGCCGGTATAAGGCCCTGGCGCTTTTCGCCCGGGTCTTCCATGAAACCAAGAGCCGGTTCGACTTCGCGCTTCAGGGTCTGCGCCTGGAGGATG
>JAISOO010000104.1 GCA_031275595.1 Spirochaetaceae bacterium
ATCACCACCACCAGGTTTTTGATCTTTTCCAGGGTCTGGTTAAAATACCGGGCCAGGTCGCCGACCTCGTCCTTGGATTTAAGGGCGATGGACTTGGTCAGGTCCCCTTCCCCTTCGGAAATATCCTTGAGGGTCAGGGCCACGTTGACGATGGGGTTGGTAATGCCCGAGGCGATAAAGAACACGATGATCCCGGCGATAATCACGGCGACAGCCGCGAGGATAATGGTAAACTGGGTTAAGGTGGATACGGTGGCAAGGACCGTAGAGGATTCCACCGAAGACAACAAGGCCCAGGGGGTCTCGATCTCCCCCACATAGAAGGGATAGCTGTCGCAGATCCGGCCGTTATTTGAAAAAATGACCGGCTTTCCGGTGCGGATGGCTTCCAGGGATCTATCGACCCCGACCTGACCCACCACCGGGAGCAGGACCTCCTTGGCGGTTAATCCTATCTTGGTTGCGTCATAATGGGCCACCACCGTGCCGTTGTTGCTGATAAGTATCGCCCGGCCGGTTTCATAGGGTTGCAATGCCTCAACGACCGACTGGGTCAGGCTCAGATCAAAGTTCACCCCGATAAGGCCCACGATAGTGTTCGTGCCCTCGGGGATGATGGGAACGGTGATATTGGTCACCAGGACGTCCTTGCCGGCTATGGTCCAGTGGAAGGGATCGCTGATGATGGGTATGTTTTTCACCTCCGCCAGGGCATTTTGCCAATCCGTATATGGCCGCGTCTCCAGCGGACCCGCGTCCCGGGAAATCCAGGTAATAAAATTCCCGCTGGCGTCGGTCCCCGGGGTGTTGGCCAGTTCCGCGTTCCGGTCGTCGATAACCCCCGGCTTCCACACCGTATACATCCCTACAAAGTTGGCCCTGGATTCCATGATCGCCTGGATCATTTCGGTATACCGGGTCCGCCGCACCGCGGGCTCCACCGATTCGTACCCGTTCATGATTTGGGCCAGGCTGGTTACCACGTCCAGATACACCTGATACCGGTTTTCCAGTTCCAGGGCGTGCAGGCCGGTCATATTTTCCAGATTAGCCTCCGCCGCCTCGATCTGCAAGGCGCTGGCCCGGCTTAACAAAATAGTAGACAGGGTCGTGATTACCACAACCATCATGACCGCGATGATAACCGTTAATTTAAGTTTGAGTTTCATCTCAATGCTCCTCCTAAAAGATCTTCAGTAGCCCCTTTCCACCGCCAATTTCCCACCGGTCCGGCGGACCTGAATTGAGAATTATAAACAAAGGTTTCAATTTTTAAAACCCCTGCGGGACCTGCGGAAAAAGCGGGCTGGCGTAATTTCAAACTTGAACCGCTTTTCCCAAAGCCCGTTTCAAACCCCCGCGTTTTGAAACGGCAGCCTTGAAAAACAATTTTCTAAGACGTGAGCCTTTCCCAAAACCCGGTTGGTTTCGGGAAAGGCTTTGGAAAAAACGGCCCAAAGCCCGTTTTTTCCTCTAAATCTAAGGTTGCTTTCCCAAAAGTTTTGGGAAAGCCTCACGTTAACCCAAGAATGCGGGCCGGCGGCAAAACAGGCATTTCGGAACCGGCCCCGCTTAATTTTACGAAAAAAAGATACCCATAAACCACCCCCTCAAAGCCGGCGTCAAACCGGCCGATTTTGAAATTGACCCATCGTTATTGCGTGTCTGTGTGGACAATCGACATCTCAGGAAGCCGCTCCAAAAACTGAAGTTTTGGAAAAGCCTTGAGCTTTTCCAAAAACCCGGCTGGTTTTGTGGGAGGCTCGTGAAAAAACGATCTGAAGCCCGTTCTTTCCCCTAAATCCAAGGGTGCTTTCTCAAAAACTGAAGTTTTGGGAAAGCCTCCCTTATTAAATTATTATAATTTATTTTCGAAATAATGATAGGGGAACCTGTGTGTTTTTTTTGAGAATTTAGGAAAAAAAACCCTTTGGCGGCAAAATTCCGCCAATTCAGGCTGTTTTACGGGCAAAAAACCCGCTTGAGCAGCTCCAGGTCCAGTTCCGGATACACCGGGAAGCGGGAGAGGAGCCTTTCCACCCGGGACAGGGCTTCGGCCCGGGCGGCCTCCCTGATATGGTATTTGACTTTACTGGGTTGGGGGGCTTCCCCGGCGCCCCGGGGATTTTCCGCGGCCAGGGTGTTCTTTAATACCAGGGCGATGATGGCGCCGAGCTCCTCCATTTCGGCCCGGGCCATTCCCAGGGTAGTTACCGCGGCGGTCCCGATCCGCAGCCCCGAGGTATACCAGGGGCCGTTGGGGTCAAAGGGAAGGCTGTTCCGGTTGAGGGTCAGGCGGCATTCGTGGAGGCTGTTTTCCGCCTGCCGCCCGGTAAGGCCCAGGTGATGGACATCCACCAGAAAAAGGTGATTGTCGGTTCCCCCGGTCAGGACCTCCAGGCCGTTTTCCATGCAGGAAGCGGCCAGGGTCCGGCAGTTTTCCACGATCCGGGCCGCGTAATCCCGGAATTCCGGCCTGCCCGCCTCCCGGAAAGCCACGGCCTTGGCGGCGATAACGTGGGGCAGGGGCCCTCCCATGGTGAGGGGGCAGCCCTTGTCCAGGGCCTCGGCAAATTCCGCGGTGGAGAGAACCAGGCCGGCCCGGGGGCCCCGGAGGGTCTTGTGGGTGGTACTGGTAACCACCTGGGCGTGGGGGACGGGGTCGTAATCCCCGGTAAAAACCTTGCCCGCCACCAGCCCGGCAAAGTGGGCCATATCCACCATCAGCACCGACCCGGCCTTGTCGGCGATCTGCCGCATCCGCCGGAAGTTGATTTTTCGGGGATAGGCGGAATACCCGGCCAAAAGGATCAGGGGTTTAAGCTCCAGGGCCTGCCTTTCGATTTCATCATAATCCAGCAGTCCGGTTTGGGGGGAAACCGAATAACTGTGCACGTCAAAGATCCGGGAGGAGATATTGTAGCGGTAGCCGTGGGTCAGGTGGCCGCCGGAGTAATAATCCAGGCCCAAAAGCCGCTGGTTCCCCAATTCGGCCTTGAGCTCCTTCCATTGGGGGCCGGTGAGCTTATACAGGTTGGTTTCGCCGTATTTTTTTAAGGCGGGATTTTCGATCCGGGTGGTAAGGATGGCCCAGTAAGCCAGGATATTGGCGTCCGCCCCGCAATGGGGCTGAACATTGGCGTATTCCGCCCCAAAAACCTTCCGGGCTTCCTCCGCCGCCAGGGTCTCCACGGCATCCACGTTTTCGTTCCCCGCGTAAAACCGGTGATTCGGCATACCCTCGGCGTATTTGTCGGTGAGCAAATTACCCATGGCAAGCTGCACCCCCAGGGAACAGTAATTTTCACTGGCGATGAGCTTAACCCGGCGGCGCTGGTTTTCCAATTCCTTCACGATAGAAACGGCAACCTCCGGGGCGCTCTCGGAAATCTTCTGAAGATTGCAAAGATAGGCCAAAAATCCAGTATCCGCCTTATCCGGGGGGGTGTTGGCGAGATACAGGGCGACAGGGTTGTGGTTCATGGCTTCCTCATTATAAAGATTTGGGCCCGAAGTATGCTAGAGCCTGTTGCACTTGTGGATTTTTTGCATAGACATGCAAAAAATCCTCGATTATCGGGCTCCTTTATGCAGTTTGCAGGGTATAAAAATTCACTTTTGTGAATTTTTATACGATTTTACGCTGAAGCGCAACAAACTGCTAGTCCCTCGACAGCTCCGACAGCGGAATAGGTTTTGGCGAGTCGTTTTCCCCTTCGACCCGGGCGAGTTCTTCCATAAGTTCCTTGCCGCGTTTGCTCAATTTGGCGGGAATTTGGATCAAAAGTTTAATGTAGAGATTGCCCCGGTGTCCGGCGGAGGGGACCCCCTCGTCCCGGATGCGGAGGAGTTTGCCGTTTTGGATGCCCGGGGGGACCTTGACCTTGATGACCCTGTTTTCCAGGGTGGTAACCTGAATATCCGCCCCCAGGGCAGCCTGGGTTATGGATATGGGGACCGCGCAGTAGAGGTCCAGGTTTTGGCGCTCAAAATATTCGTGGGGCTTCACCCGGATAAACACGTAGAGATCCCCCGGCGGGCCGCCCCCGGGGCCGGCGTCTCCCTGGCGGGGGATAACCACCCGTTTCCCGTTTTCCACCCCCGCGGGGATGGTAACCATGATCTTCTGCCGTTTTTTCCGGGCTCCCGACCCGCCGCAGTCTTTACAGGGCTGTTCGATGATGTACCCTTCGCCGCCGCAGGCGGGGCAGGTGGAGGCCACGGAGAAAAAGCCCTGGCTGTGCCGCACCTGGCCTGAACCGGCGCAGGTGGGGCAGACCTTTTTGCCCGCCCCGTTGGCCGCCCCCGTACCCTTACAGGTTTCGCAGGTTTCATTCCGGGAATACTGGATCTCCACCTTGGTGCCAAAGACCGCGTCTTTAAAGGATATTTCGATATCGTAGCGGAGGTTTGCCCCCTGTTTGACCCTGCCGGAAGAACTGTTCCCCCGGAAACGGCCGCCGCCGCCGAAAAAGGTGTCGAAAATGCCGGAAAAATCCCCAAAGATATCCTCAAAACCGTGAAAGGTGGAAGAAAAGTCCTGGGCGCCGCCGGCCATGCCCTCGACCCCGGCGAAGCCGAACTGGTCGTAGGCGGCCTTTTTCTGATCGTCCGAGAGGATCTCGTAGGCTTCGGTGGCTTCCTTGAATTTCTCCTCCGCCTCCTTGTTCCCCGGATTTTTATCCGGATGATATTGAATGGCGAGTTTTCGGTATGCCTTTTTTATATCATCCTTGGACGCGTTTTTTTGTAAGCCCAGCACTTCATAATAATCACGTTTGGCCACAGCAATACCCTTTTATAGGGAGAAGTGAGGAGCGTCCCGTAACTTCTCCCTTTTAACAGAGGCTGTTCCAAAACTTCAGCTTGGGAACAGCCTCTCAACTATTTGTCGTCCACTACCTCGTAATCAGCGTCTTCCGCGCTTTTGGTATTACCACTGTCCCCCGGGGGATTCCCCGGACCGGGGCCCGCTTCGGGGCCGGACCCCTGGGGCTGGGCGCCGGTTTGTTTGTACACCTCTTCGGCGATCTTATAGGAAACCTGCTTAAGGGCCTCGGTTTTATCCTTAATGGCCTGGGGATCCCCCCCTTCCAGGGCCCGGCGGAGGTCGGCGATGGCTTCTTCGGCCTTGGATTTATCCGCGGGATTTACCTTGTCCCCCAGGTCCTTGATGTTCTTCTCGGTGCTGTAAATCATGGAATCCGCTTCGTTCCTGACCTCGGCCTTTTCCCGTTCCCGTTTGTCCTCTTCGGCGTGAAGTTCCGCTTCCTTGACCATCCGCTCTATATCGGTATCCGAGAGCCCCGAGGAGCTTTCGATGCGGATCTTCTGCTCCTTGCCGGTGCCCAGGTCCTTGGCGGATACGTGGACGATGCCGTTGGCGTCGATGTCGAAGGTAACCTCTATCTGGGGTATCCCCCGGGGCGCCGGCGGGATTCCCACCAGGTCGAAACGTCCCAGGACCCGGTTTTGGCTGGCCATTTCCCGTTCCCCCTGGAGGACCTGGATGGAAACCGCGGTTTGTCCGTCCGCGGCGGTGGAGAATATCTGGCTCTTCCGGGTGGGAATCGTGGTGTTCCGGGGAATCAGTTTGGTCATCACCCCTCCCAGGGTTTCGATCCCCAGGGAGAGGGGCGTTACGTCCAAGAGGAGCACGTCTTTGACATCGCCCCCCAGGATACCCCCCTGGATGGCCGCGCCGATGGCCACCGCCTCGTCGGGGTTGACCCCCCGGTTCGGCTCCTTGCGGAAAAGGTCCTTGACGATCTGCTGAACCGCGGGGATCCGGGTGGACCCCCCCACGAGGATCACCTCGTCGATCTGGTCCGCGTTAAGCTGGGCATCGGCCAAGGCTTTTTTGCAGGGCTCCTTGGACCGTTCCAGGAGGTCCTGAACCATCTGTTCAAATTTCGCCCGGTTCAGGGTTTTCTGCAGATGCTTGGGGCCGCTCTGATCCGCGGTGATAAAGGGAAGGTTGATCTCCGTGGTCTGCATGGCGGACAACTCGATCTTGGCCTTTTCCGCGGCTTCCCGGAGCCGCTGCAGGGCCATCCGGTCCAGGCCGAGGTCTATCCCCGTATCCTTCTTGAATTCCGCGATAAGCCATTCCATGATCCGGCGGTCAAAGTCATCGCCCCCCAGGTGGGTGTCGCCGTTGGTGGATTTGACCTCAAAGACCCCTTCCCCCAGTTCCAGGATAGAAATATCGAAGGTCCCGCCCCCCAGGTCATAGACGGCGATGGTTTTTTCTTTTTTCTGATCCTTATTGAATCCAAAGGCCAGGGAAGCCGCGGTGGGCTCATTGATGATCCGTTTAACCTCAAGGCCCGCGATCTTTCCCGCGTCCTTGGTGGCCTGACGCTGGGCGTCGTTAAAATAGGCGGGTACGGTGATCACCGCTTCGGTAACCGCCTCGCCCAGATAGTCCTCGGCGGTCTGTTTCATCTTCTGCAGGACAAAGGCGGATATTTCCTGGGGAGAATACAACTTCCCGTCAATATTCACCCGGACATCGTCCCCCTGCTCTACCACGTTATAGGGAACCAGTTTGGTTTCTCCGGGAACCTCCGAATAGCGGCGGCCCATGAATCTTTTAATAGAATAAACGGTATTTTCGGGATTGGTGATCATCTGATTTTTGGCCGGCTGACCCACAACCCGTTCCCCCTTGCTGGTGAAACCAATAATAGAGGGAGTAGTACGGCCCCCTTCGGAATTCTGAATAACAATAGGTTCACCGCCTTCAAGGACGGCGACGCATGAATTAGTAGTTCCCAGGTCAATTCCGATTATTTTACCCATTTTTAAGCTCCTTTTTAGAAGATACTAAATCTAAAGTTAGTTTCCAAAATTATTCATACAAAATATCCGCGGGGTTTGTTCCGAAACCCGGGTGTTTTTTGGAACAAGCCCCGGAAAAACCGGTCAAAAACCCGGATTTCCGCTGATCTATGAGCTTTTCCCAAAACCCGGTTGGTTTTGGGAAAAGCTTAGGAAAAAGCGGTCCAAGGTCCGCTTTTTCATGTAAATTCAAGGGAGCTTTCCCGCAAACTGAAGTTTTGGGAAAGCCTCCTATGTTTCCGCTCCCCGCTCCCCGTCGTTTTGGGGCTCCTCGGGCATCAGGACCTTTACCTTGGCGCTCCTCACGACCCGATCTTTAAGCATATAGCCCTTAATAAAATCTTCCGCCACCATGGGTTCGGAGACTTCCGCGGACTTTTCCATCATAATCGCCTCGTGCCGGGTCGGATCAAAGGCCTCGCCGGCGGAATCAAAACGTTTCAGCCCCCACTTGTTTTCAAGTTGGGAAACCAGGCGTTTTTCGATCATGTTGATGCCCTCATAGAGGCTTTGGAACTCCGGCGAACCTGACCCGGCGGCCCCGGAGGATTTGACGGCCCGCTCAAAATCGTCGATTATGGGGATAAGGTCCAGAAGCAGCGCCTGATTCGCAAAATCAATGGCCTCCTGCTTTTCCCGGTTCATCCGCTTGCGGAAATTTTCAAAATCCGCCGCCTTTCTGAGGTACTGATCGTTGGCCTCCGCCAGTTTGATTTCCAGGGCCTGGATCCGCGCCGCGGGATCGGGCGCTTCCCCTTCATCCGCCCCGCAGCCCGTTTCAGCCGATGCCGAAACCTCCGCCGCTTCAGGACCCTGCTTTTCGGTGTCCTCCGGGCTTACAATTTCCCCCTGCTTGCGTTCATCCTCATGAGAAGTATGTTTTGACATGAAAACGTCCTACACATTTTTTTAACAGCCCCAAACTCCCGGGGCTTATATTATCCAAAGCCTGTTTCAAAACTAACCGGATTTTGGAACAGGCTCGTCTACCCTGTAATGGACGCAGTTTTGAAACTGACTTAATGATTACAACATACCCATCTTGCGCATAAAGGTCAAGAAAATTCAGCCCGCTAAAAAAAAATTTGCGCATCTTTTTGGGCCTGTCCGCGGGACCCGCGGGGGGATCGGGAAGGCAAAAAACGGCGCCGATGGGGAAGAGGCCGGGGCCTTACCTTTCAGGACGGATCTATCCCCCTGGGCGTCTTCGTTGAGGCACAGAACAGCGGCCGGCTCGGCTTCCGGGGCGGATTTCCGGGGTTTAGCCGGGCGCGGGGGCCAAATGGCGGGGGGAATTGGGGGGAAAAGCGGGGTTTGCCGCTGATTTTTCGCTATGGGGTCTGACCCCATGGTTCCAAATCCCAAGGTCCCCGGCCGCTCTCGGCTCCCCAGCCAGCACTTCCTCCACCAACTCGGGCTCCCCATCCAGAATCCGCGACCAATACCGGTCCCCCCAGATATGGCCTATCCGTCCCGCCAGCCGGTTGTACCGCTGGGCAAAGGTCTGCTTCAGCCACTGCATGATCGCCGGGAGTTCCAGCCCGTCCGCCGGCTTAATGTAAAACCGCAGCCAGTCATCCTCCAGACGCAGCCCCAAAATCTCGAAATCGAACCGGCTCTTGGTTTCACGAAACACCCCGGCAAAAAGCGCCAGGGCCTTATACAAACGAAAGAGCGGTTCCCGGTTGTTGACGCGGGTACGGATCTCGTACCACACCCCTTGTTTCAACATTCGTAATGATCTCATACAAAGTATATGAGCCTGACTCGCCGGTTTGCTTTAACGCGGAACAAAAAACCGGAAAAAAAGACCCCACGGGCGTTTACTTTTTGCGCCTTACCCGCGAAGCCCGCGGGAAGTCAAAAACAGCCACCCATGGGGTCAGGCCCCGCGCCCTTCCCAATCAACAAACATCAGTAAACCGAAACATTCATCAATAAACACCATCATACAGCGCCATGTGCCACCATACCGCATCTAGTACCCCATCGGAGCATGCGGGCTTAACAAGTACCCGGCACCACAGGCGTTCACTGAGCGGTCAGGC
>JAISOO010000160.1 GCA_031275595.1 Spirochaetaceae bacterium
CGATTATCGGGCTCCTTTATGCAGTTTGCAGGGTATAAAAATTCACTTTTGTGAATTTTTATACGATTTTGCGCTGAAGCGCAACAAACTGCTAGTAGTACATCCATTTTTCCCGGGGGCCGCCGGGGTCCCGGATGAGGCGGCACAACAGGAGGTCCCAAAGGATGAGTTCCGGGGCGGAACCCGCGGAACGGAGGAGCACCTCAAATTCCGCTATCAGGGACAGGGCCGTATCCGCCTGGGAAAAACGGCGGGCCGCTTCGGCGTAATCCCGCCGGACCTTGGAAGACCCCAGGCCTATCTTCTTGAATTCCAGCTCCGAAGCCCATCCCGAATTGACAAGGTGGAGGTAATCCCTAAGTTTTCTAAAACACCAGGTCAAAGCCGCCAGAATGGCGATGGACGGCTGCTTGGCCGCCAGGAGGGTGTGGAGGATCTCGATGCTTTTCGGCAGATCCCCCTGGGCTATCCGGGAAAAAAGGGAGAAGGCGGACTCTTCCCGGGTATGGGAAAGCCATTGTTCCACATCCTCCCCGGTGACCGGTTTGTCCTTGTCCAGGAAAAGCATAAGCCGGGAACATTCCCGCCCCAAGGCATCGGTGTTGTTCTCCACCATTTCCAGGATGGTTTCTATGGCCTCTTCGCCGATGCCGTACCCCGCCCGCCTGAAAAAAGACGCCACCCATTCGGTTTTCCGGTCCTCAAAAAGCTCCCAAAAGATCCGTTTGGACCCGGACGCAAAGGCCTGTTCCAGGCCCTTGGCCACGCCGGAACTCTCGGACAGCAGGATCAGGGTGGTGTCCTTTTGCGGGGCCTGTATATAAGCGGCCAGGGGCTCGATTTCTTCCTTTTTTTTAAAGACCTCGGCGTTTTTAATAAAGATCAGCCGGGAATCGGAAAAGAGGGAACCGTTCCGTAACAGGGAGAGGATCTCCGGCAGGGCGGTTTCCCCGGCGTAAAAGGAGATTTCCTCCGGGGGGGTCCCGGCGGCCTTGGTCATCTGCCGCCGGATCTCGTTAACGGCCTCCTGTTTCTCGCCGATTTCCGGGCCGAGAAACAGGAGGCACCTGCCCTTCGCCATATCAATAGGAGCGGATGGTATAGGCAAGCCGTCCCAGGATCCGGGCGTTCTGGGTATAAATCGGCGGATATTTGGGATTTTCCGGCTGCAGGAGGATCCGGGCCGATTCCTTGTAAAAACGTTTCAGGGTAGCCGCGTCATCCAGCAGCGCCACCACGATTTCGCCGTTCCGGGCGGTTTCCGCCTTTTCGATAATAGCCGTATCCCCGTCCATGATGCCGGCGCCCTCCATGGAATCCCCCCTGACCCGCAGGGCAAAATATTCCCCGTTTTTTTTCAGCAGGGAATGGTGCATGATAACCGAACCGTCCCGGTATTCCTCCGCGAAAACGGGCTGGCCCGCGGCTACGGTTCCCAGAAAGGGAATCTCCACGGTCCTGTCCGGGGCATCTTCTTCCCGGAAGGTAAGTTCAATCGTCCGGGACCGCCGGTCCCCGTTCCGCAGGTATCCCTTTTTTTTCATCGCCGACACATGATCGTGGGCCGCCTTAGCCGATATGGAAAAATGATCACCTATCTCCCTGATGGTAGGAGGATAGCCATGACCTTTAATGTACCCCGTAATAAAACCCAATACCTCCCGTTGACGCTGGGTGAGCTCTTTCATCGTTCCGTCCTCAATATGTTATATTTACGCAATTTAACGTGCAAATTACTTGGATATATCCCAATGGTTTCCGCGGTGCGGGAAATAACGCCGTTGTTCTGGGATAATTGAAATTCCAAATAATACTTTTCGAACATTTCTTTTGCCTCATTATATTTTAAATGAAATATGTTTAAAGGGAAAGGGCCCTGGTCCGGGGACAAAAAAGGGCCGGTTTCCGGCAGGGCCGACGGGTCCTCCGGCGGCGTCCACCGGAGGAGTTCCCGGACGGCCTTGAGGCTGATATGTTCGTCGTCCCACATCACCGCGATCCGCTCGGCGAGGTTCTTGAGCTCCCGGATATTGCCCGGCCACGGGTAGGCCAGCAGCGCGGCCCGGGCGTCGTCGGTCAGTTCATAGTTGACCCCGCTCAGTTCCTTTAAAAAATGGAAGAGCAATACCGGGATGTCCCCGGTTCTCTCCCGCAAGGCGGGCATCACCATGGGGATCACGTTGAGGCGGAAGAAAAGGTCCTGCCGGAAACGGCCTTCTTTGCATTCCGCTTCCAGGTCCTTGTTGGTGGCGGCGATGACGCGGACGTCGGTGGTGATGGTTTTCTCCCCCCCCACCCGCTGGATCTGCTGCTCCTGAATGGCCCGGAGCATCTTGGCCTGGGCGGCCAGGGACATATCCCCAATTTCGTCCAAAAAGAGGGTCCCCCCGTGGGCCAATTCGAACCGGCCCTTGCGGCTGGAAACCGCGTCGGTAAAGGCCCCCTTTTCATGGCCGAAGAGTTCGCTCTCGATGAGGGTGTCCGGTATGGCGGCGCAGTTGACCTCCACAAAGGCCTTCCCCGCCCGGGAAGAACCCCGGTGGATGGCCCGGGCCGCCAGTTCTTTGCCGGTGCCGTTTTCCCCATAGATCAGGATCCGGGCGTCGCTTTGGGCGGCCTGTTTGATCCTGCCCCGGACTTCCTCTATCCGGGGGCTGAGGCCGATGATTTCATCCTTGTTCAAAATATTCTTTTTCAGGTCCCGGTTTTCTTCCCGCAATTTTTGCAGGGTAACGGCATTCCGGCAAAGGGTCAGCACCTTGTCCAGGGAGAGGGGTTTTTCCAGGAAATCAAAGGCCCCCAGTTTTACCGCCCGGACCGCCATATCCACGTTGGCGTGGCCGGATATGACTATCACTTCAAGGCCGGGCCAGCCCGCGCGGATCCGTTCCAGGGCTTCCATGCCCCCCATCTTGGGAAGCATCACATCCAAAAAAACCAGGTCGACCGGTTCGGCGGCTAAAATCTCCAACCCCAGCACCGCGTCTTCCGCGGTAAACACGGTATAATGCTCATCCTCCATAATCGAGGCGAGGGTTCTGCGGATACCCGGTTCATCGTCAATGATGAGGATCTTTGTCATAGTCAATGCCTTTTTCCGGGAATATAACCGGTTCATCCAGGGGTATGTCGATAAAAAAGGTCGTTCCCATCCCCACCGCAGAATTAAACCAAATAGATCCCCCATGGTCGTTCACAATCCGCTCCACAATGGGCAGCCCCAGGCCGGTTCCGGAGTCTTTGGTCGTAAAATAGGGCGTAAAAATCTGGGAACCCTCCTCCTCGCTGATGCCCTTGCCCGTGTCCCGAATACTTAATCTACAATAGCGGCTTTCCCGCTTTTTGACTAGATCCGCCCGGATCTGTATCAGCCCCGCGCCGTTCATGGCGTCGATGCCGTTGATGATGAGGTTGGTAAGGACCTGGGTAAAATGCCGCCGGTCTATCTTTACCGAAAAATCGGCCCCCAGCTGGTCAATGTCAAACTGTACCCCGGGAAAGGAGCTGTGATAGGGGACGATGGTTTCTTCCACCAGGTCCCGCAGCTTTGTCCAGGAAAGGCTGTGCTCCATGGGGCGGGAGAGGGTCCTGAATTCGTTCAGCAGGGTGGACAGGCCCTCCACCTCCTGGATGATGGCCATCATGGAATTTTCCAGAATTTCGCCGATCCCCTCAGGCTCATTCCTCCAGCGCCGCAGGACCCGTTCCGCCGAAAGTTTTATGGGGGTAAGGGGGTTTTTTATCTCGTGGGCAAGCTGCTGGGCCATGCTCTGCCAGATGGATATTTTTTCCGTCCGTACCAGGGCGGCCCGGGACTTTTCCAGGTCCTGAACCATGGCGTTGAAGGACTGGACCAGGACCCCCAGCTCATCCTCGGAACGGGCCAATATTTGAATGGAAAAATCCCCCTCCGCGACCCGCCGGGTCGCTTCCGTCAGTTCCGCCAGGGGCTGGGTTATTCTTGAGGCAAAGGAAAGGGTGATAATCACGGTCATCAGCAGGGTGGGAAAGATGAATGCCCCCAGGTACAATCCCAGGAGGGAGCGCAAATTGGGCCCCAGGGCGGTGATGAACCCGAAACGGTTCAGCTCCTCCTCAACCACGGTTATGCCCCGGTCGAATCCCTCCCCCAGGCTGTAACTGATAACCCGGAGGGTGTTTTTTTCGGGGTATACGATATAACGGATAATATCCGTATCCCGGGGTATTTCCCGGGACACAAAACCCGGCTGGGTTCCCGGGGGTACTTTGAGGGCCTGTTCAGTGTCCCCGGCAAAGACCCCTTCCTGCCAGGCGCCGTCATCCCGCAGCCGAAAGTCCTGGACTGCCGAGAGCTCCCCGGCGAAGTTTTTGAGGCGGCCGGTCAATTCCTCACCGGCGGCGTCCGGCGTCCCGGCCAGGGCCATCAGGGGGTCAAAATCGCTGTTCCGGGCGATGTTTTCCAGTTTTTCCATCTGAAAAGCGTAGCTTTCCAGGGTCATTTTCTGGGCTTCCCGCAGGGCCTCCTCGACCCGGAAGGTCCGCCAGAACCGGGCCAGCTCGTATACGGACTGGATGGTGATCACCACAATCGGCGCGACGGTGAACAGCACCGTGAGGGCAAAATACCCCAGGAGCCGGGCCTGGAACCTGCTGCCCATTCGGCGGGCAAAAATGTCCCTGACCAGGCTCTGAACGGAAAAGGCCAAAAACACCAGCAAAACCGCGGGGATGGTAAGAAAAATGACAAAGGTCAGAATCTCCGGGAGGCTGCCTTCCCGAAAAATATTGATGAAAAAGGTTCTGGCAAAAAATACGGTTAACACACAGAGGAGGAGGTAGATGAGGATCAGGCTCCGAACCGTGATAAAGGAGTGCCCCGCCTGGGTCCGGACCGCTTTCATCCCTGCCTCACTCTTCTGCGAATTTAGACTCAAACAAGCGGACTAAGGCATCGGCCGCTGCCTGTTCATCCGCTCCTTCGGTAATAATCTTGATTTTGGTCCCGTAGGCCGCCCCCAGGGTGATAATCCCCATGATCGATTTTCCGTTAATCCGGTCATTATCCTTTTCCAGATAAATCGCCGAGGAAAAATCCTTCGCGGTCTGGACCAGCAGGGCTGCCGGCCGGGCGTGAATCCCGGCCCTGTTTGATACGGTTATAATCTGTTCAACCATGCTTATTCCTAACACAAGCATTTTTCAAAACCATGATCCCGCCGAACCAGGGCTTTGAAAAGGCCTTAAAATGCGGGCTGTTCCCAAAAACTGAAGTTTTGGGAAAGCCTCATGTTACACCGGCGGCGCCGGAGCTCAGATGGTATCTTCCCGCCCAAAATATACTGATTTGGCTTGATCGCTTTCTATCCATTTCAGGATGTTTTTGTTGAATTCCTTGGCCGCGTTATACCCCATCTTTTTGAGCCGTTCATTCATCGCGGCGGTTTCTATGATGATGGGCACGTTCCGGCCGGGTTTGACGGGGATCTCCAGTTTCGGGATGCTTACCCCCAGGATCTCCATGTGTTTTTCCTCTATCCCCAGGCGGTCATAGGTTTTTTGTGAATCCCAGACCTCTAATTCCACCACCAACTGGATCTGTTTCCGGTCCCTGATAGCCCCCACGCCAAAGAGATGGGTGATATTGATGATCCCCAGGCCCCGGATCTCCATGTGATGCCCGATGATCCGGTTTGCCCCGGTCCCTATCAGTATGTTGCCGCTGACACAGCGGATTTCCACCACATCGTCCGCCACCAGGCGGTGGCCCAATTTGATCAGCTCCAGGGCGGTTTCGCTTTTTCCCACCCCGGAATCGCCCAGGATGAGGATGCCCAGGCCGTATACTTCCACCAGTACCCCGTGGATGCTCCGTTCCGGGGCAAAAATATCCAAAAGGACCCGCAGCAACCGGGCATGAAAATCGGTGGTGCTCAGATCGGTCTGGAGTATCGGACACTGGGCCCGCTCGGCTTCCCCAAAAAAATTCCGGTCCGGGGTCAGGTTATGGGTAAAGATACAGCAGGGGATGGGAAAAGCGAACATCTGCTTGATATTTTCAACTTTGCCCTCCCCGGCCATTTTACGGAGGAAGGCGACTTCCCCCCTGCCGAAAAGCTGGATCCGCTCGGAGGCAAAGGATTCATAAAACCCCGACAGGGCAAGTCCCGGCCGGTTGATGTCGGGGATGCTGATCTCCCGGGCAAGTCCTTTTCTGCCGCCGATACAGTGGAGGTTAAGGGAATTATGCTCTTTGAGATCAATATCAATCAGATCCAAAACGGTAAATCGCTTTGCCATCATGTTATTATGATAAACCAAAATGGACAGCCCTGCAATGCGGTAACCGGTATGTGAGCGTTTGAGGGCTCCCGCGGGCGCCGGGGATTTCACCCCGCCGCTGCCTGTGGAGTCCGCCTCCGCAGCCCGGGGATCCGCTCCGGCGGGGAATTCCAGAGCCGCGGGGGTATGCCTAAACTTGACCCGCAATTCTGCTGTATCTGGAGCTTTTCCCAAAACCCGGTTGGTTTTCGGAAAAGCTTGCTTTTGCCCTGACAAGGGGCGCAATTCGTTCGCCTTGCCCTTCGCGCCTGAAAACACTACAATACCTATGCTGGTATCCAATAGCCGCGGCGGGGAGGGCTGCATGAACTTTAACACGGACAAACCTTTGGAAAAACCGCGGGGCGGAGAGCATACCGCGGCGGCCGTCGCTTATCTGCGGCAGGGCTTTGACGCCCAGGCCTTTCTGCTCCTTTCCGGCCCGCAAATGAAAGACCCC
>JAISOO010000148.1 GCA_031275595.1 Spirochaetaceae bacterium
TACCATATGCAGGCAGCCCTGCGCTACGCCTTGCATGAAACATGGCGGGAGTTTTTGCTTTTTGTCCGCGGCGAGGACTTCATCGACGATGATGGAGGGTAAACTGAGAATTGCTGGCGGTTCAGCGCGTCATCTTCCCACGAGGAGAAAAAATCAGTATGATACGGTTATGAGAAAGGAATTCCTCCCCTACGATGCGGTCCGGAATAATGCCCTCAAGCTGGCCCATCGTATCTATCATGACGGATTTATACCCGATGTCATCTATGTTTCCCTCCGGGGCGGTGCGTATCTGGGGAATGTAATCAGTGAATATTTCAAAATCGTCCGTACCAGCGGCCGGCCGGTGTATTACGCGGCGGTAGTGGCCCGTTCCTATACCGACGTCCGCAAGGCGGGTAAGATTAAGGTTGAAGGGTGGACCTATGCGCCGGAACACCTCCGGGTGGGGGACAAGATCCTCCTGGTGGACGATATTTTTGATTCCGGCCAAACCATTAATTACCTGGTACAGATCATCCTGGAAAAGGGTATACCCCGGGAAGATTTAAAAGTGGCGGTACATGACTATAAATATTTTTATGATAAACCGGATCAGCTTCCCATTCAGCCCGATTATTGGTGCAGAAAACATGAACTCTCCATCCACGAAGAAGACCGCTGGATCCATTATATGAGCCATGAACTGGTGGGTTTAAGCCGGGAAGAACTGGAGGAGTATTATTATGCCCCGGATCCCCAACTGCGGAATATCCTGGGCGTGATCCCCTGACCCCGATGATATGCGGTATTGATGAAGCGGGCCGGGGCCCCCTGTCCGGCCCGGTCTGTGCCGCCGCGGTGATCCTCCCCGAAGATTTTCCCCGGGATATCCTGGGGGATTCAAAAAAGCTGACCCCCCGGCGGCGGGAAGGGGCCATGAAAATCATCTACCAGGGGGCCGTTGCCTGGGGCATCGGCTGGGCATCGGCGTTTGAGATAGACCGCCTCAATATCCTTAAAGCGAGCCTCCTGGCTATGAAGCGGGCTTTTGAGGAACTGGCCGCCGCTTCCACGGCGGCCGCCCTTCCCCCGGGGCTCAGCGCCATCGTAGACGGCCTTTACGTACCGGATATCCCCCTCCCCTGCCGGGCGCTGGTCAAGGCCGACGCCAAAGTCCCCGAGGTTATGGCCGCCTCGATCCTCGCCAAAACCGCCCGGGACCGGATGATGGAACGGTATTCCTGGCTTTACCCCGACTACGGGTATGACCGGCATAAGGGCTATCCCACCCAGGACCACCTGAAACGGATCGCCCTCCACGGGCCGTCTCCCATCCAGCGCCGGAGCTTCACGGTGAAACCCATCCAATTGCCCCTCTTTACTCCTTCCGGGCAGGATGGGCGCCCTCAGGACGGATAACCCGCACGGAACGGGGCTTCCGGGACTCCGGTTTGGCGGAGCTGGTCTTCTTCCTTTCCTTCCCGGTTTTAATCAGCACCCGTTTGCCCCTTTCCGCAGGGGCCTTCCCTCCTCGTTCAGGCCGCTCGGCGCGGGCTTCCCCCTTCCCCCGGTCCCGATGCTCCGGCGGCCTGCGGTGTTCCCCCCGGCTTTTTTCCCGGGAGGCCTTTTCCAATACCTTGAGGGCTTCGTCAAAGCCCTGGAGAAATTCGGGAAGGTCCTCGGCAAAGAGGATCACCGATTGGCGTTCAAAACCGCCGGAATCCCGATTTTTGCTTTCCACGACGTTGAGGTAGAGATCCCCCAGACGATTCTCTTTTACGTTAAAAAAGTAGGTTCTGTTTTGTAAAGAAACCTTGGTCGAAAACAACTCTCCCCGTATCCCCATATTCCCGCTCCTGTTAGTCTCCGGCCTGATCCGCCCGGGCGACCAGATGCCGCTGCCATTCGATAAGGTCCCGTTCCATCCGTTTATCCGAGCCTTCCACATCCGCCATGACCCGGAAAACCGGTTCGGTACCGGAACCCCGCATCCACATACAGGCCGGGATATGGCCGGTTTTGGTAGAAAAAAGGATCTTGAGCCCCCCCCTGCCGGCATCGCCGAACCGGGAAAGCCCCCGCTTTTCTTCCATCCCCACAAAGGCGGCGGCGCTCCATCCGGTGATACCATAACGGGCATGAAGGTAATCCTTTCGTTCCTCCCATTCCCGAAGAAACAATTCCTGGTACCGGTTTTTGAGGAGTCCGTGATCGGCGGTTTTTATCCGCAGCAACGCCTCCGGGGTATAGGAACCGGTGGTGATAAAGGGCGGGAGGGATGCGATAACATCCGCCAGGGTAAAATCAGGATGGTATACCTCGGCCTGATCCGACAGATCGCACCAGAGTTCAAAAAAGCCCTTCCGTTCCCCCTCGCTCCGGATGGTAAGGAGTTTGACCAGCGCCAGTACCGTGTTAATGGGATCCCGTACCGCCGAAGGATGGGTAATATTGCCGCCGGCGGAGCCTTCCCCCAGGATCCGCACCAGGTATCCCTGCTCCCGGAGTTTCCGGGCCAGGCCGACGACATTGGCCTCCCCAACTTCCGCCCGGAAAACCGACACGTCAAAGGCCTTGGCAATCCGGTCTATCCGCATGGAGGTCGGGCCGTTCACCGCAACCGCCGCTTTCCGCAGGGCGTTTCCCTTATTATCAAACCGGAGTTCGCCGGTCCAAACCAGGTGGGCCAGTTCGGAAACGCAGGCCAGGGCGAAAACCTCCTGGGCTTCCAGGGCCCGGGCCCGCCCCTGGATCTCATCCCAGAAAACGATATTTCCCCGGTCCCCGTCACAATCCGGCACATAGCCGATAACCACCCCGGGATGCTCCCGGTGGAGTTGTTCCACAAACCGCCGGCAGGGTTCCAGGGATTCCCCCTCGGGGACAATACGGTGGACAATTTCCCGGGGTTTTTGAAACATTCCGTAAAAGCCCAAGCCCAGGGAGGTAAGAAATTCCCGGTCGATAGACAAGGTCCGGGCGGATCCGTTAAAATCCGCCGCTATCCCCAGGGCCCGGGCCTGGATACCCCGGGTCATAACGTCAAAAAGGGAGTTTTCCCCGGCGCCCGGGGAACCGCCGGTAAGTTCCCGGGTAAAGCCGAGATACGCCCCATAGGCTTCGGCTTTGATCTCCTGCAGGCCGGCGTACACCCGGGTGAGTTCCGGAATATCCCCCGAGCCCACCCAGGAAACCGCCCGGGGTATAACCTGGGGATCCGCCATCCGGGCCCGGAATTCCTCAATCAGGAGCAGCGCCTCCGGCGCGGGGAGCACCCCCCCGTCGGTAACGCCGAATTTCAGGCCGTTATGGCCGATGGGATTATGGCTTGCGGAGATATACACAAACCCCTGGGCTTTACCGGTCCGGGCATAGGCCATGATCTCCGGGGCGGCGACAATAAAGGCGAACCGTACCCCGCAGCCCTGAGCCAAAAAGGTTCGGATCATCGGGTCCGCGATGGCCGGTCCCGTGGGCCTGGTGTCCATTCCGACGATCACCTGGGGATGTTCCCGGCCGCTCGTTCGTTTAAGATACTCCGCAAAGATCCCGGCCGCGGTACTTGCCATGACCCCATGGACCGGACTTATTTCTTCTCCGGGACTCTCCTCATCGCCGTTTTTAGCGAAGATCCCCCGCCAGCCCGAGGCCGAAAGAATCATGTTATCCAGCGCTTCATCCAAAAGGGGCCTGGTCAAAGCCGGATCATCCCCTTTGAGGGGAAGTACCGCGGGATCGGCAATAAAAAGTCCCGAATCAGGATG
Source organism: Spirochaetaceae bacterium (assembly GCA_031275595.1). Next base: position 3,747 of record JAISOO010000148.1, read on the forward strand.
CCGTATTAACGCCATAGGGCGACTCCTTGCTATACGAGGCTGTTTCAAAAAAACGCGGGTTTTGAAACAAGCGCAATATAAAACCCGTCAGGGGGAAAACAGTATACCGGTTTTTGAATTCTATTGCTATAGCCCGCGGGCGCTTTTCCGCCATGCCCAGTTTAACCCCGAACCGCCACGGGTGGGGCATGACGGCCCGGCCCCGCTTTGCGGGAATTCCCCGGGAATTTTGGTATTTTTTTTGGAAAACTATTGTTTTTTTCCCGGGATTGTAGCAAACTGAATGAGAGCGGCGGGTAAAAAACCGCCCGTGTTGCTGCCATACTGAGCCCGCAGGGAGGCAAAAAGGAAGCTATGACCCATA